>DAHVFL010000297.1 GCA_027316975.1 Chloroflexota bacterium
CTCGTGCAGGAAGCGATGCAGGTAGCGTTTGAACTCCACCGCGCTGTGCCAGGGCTGGAAGGCGAAGGTCGTACACCACATATACCAGAAATTAGTCTCGAAGAAGGAGGGGGCGAAACACTCCTCAATGCGGCGCGTTCCGAGCGATCCTTCAGACACCAGCATGATCTTGATCAAATCCAGTCGGTCTCTCTGGCTGAAGCCGGGGGAGGAGACATCGACCCTCTTGCCATGCTCGACCAGCCTGCTGTTGGAATGCGTCCACATTTTCTGGTTGAACTCGAACAGTTCTTGTTTCACCGTTTTCTCTGGGTCGCGCAGCGATGGAATAGAGGCTAACAGGTCATACATGCTGGTGTACGCCTCTTCGTCAAACATCCTGCCGCCGCGCATAACATACCCTGTTTCAGGGGAGCCCCCGGCGTCCAGGCTGCCGCCTGTTTCACCGGTCTCTTCGAAGATGTGGATGTGCTCTCCCGGCAGATGACCCTCTCTGATGAGATAGGCGGCGCTGGCAAGCGAGGCGATGCCACCGCCGACGAGATATGCTTTCTTCTGGCTCGCGTCGCTCTTCATTCCATAGTTGGTTCTTTGGTTCATTTCTTGTGTTTCCCTTTCTTGTTGCTACGTTGTCTCTGGTGAGACGGACGTGCTCATTATTTTTTACATGGAACCCGTTTCTTTCTCTCTCCGCATCGCAAGCGATCTTGCAACGCCTTCGAAGCTGAAGAGAAGGGCGAACAGGTTCATCTCCACACGACAGGTTCAGCGCCTTCTCGGTCGTAAGACGCTCCATGCCAGGTACAGGCCGAGGACGGCAACGATGAAGAAGCCGGTGGCGAACCACACCCATGCCCACTGGCCGCCGGGCGGATGGAAGAAGGCCATCAGCATTCCCAGTCCAATGATAAACGCCCCCGTAATGATAGCCAGGATGAGGCGATTGATCAGCCGCTCCATACGCCTCATCACCGGCTCCACATCCGTCAACTGCATCGTTATTTTCAGATTCCCGCGCTCAAGTTCGCCGAGCAAACGCCGCGCCTGCTGCGGCAATTCGGTTGCCATCCATGCGGCATCCATGCCGGCCTGCCCGATGCGCTTCGCCCAGAAACGCGGGGCGTATTGTCGCAGCAGCAGTCGCTGCGCGTAGGGCAGAATTACCGATGTCAGGCGAAACGAGGGATCGAGCTGCATTCCCAGCCCTTCGTTCATGACCGTTGTTTTCACCAGCAGGGCCAGGTTGGTTGGCAGTCGCAGATGATGGCGGCGCACAATGGCCAGCATCTCGTTCATCATGGGGCCAAGCGCGATCTCGCCGAGCGGCTGGCCGTAGTAGTGCGCGAGCAAGCGTTCCAGGTCGGCGCGTAATGCGAGGCGATCGACGTGCTGGCGCGTCACGCCCAGTTCCAGGAAGGCATCGACCAACCGGTCGGCATCCTGGCTCGCGAGCGCCAGCAGCAGCCGCACCAGGTGTTCCTGCGTCCTCGTATCGACCGTACCGACCATGCCGTAGTCGATCATGCCGATGACGCCGTCCTGCTCGATAAAGAAGTTGCCTGGATGGGGGTCGGCGTGAAAAAAGCCGTCCTCGAACACCATCTTCAGGATGATCTTCGCGGCGCGCTCCGCGACGACCGCGCGATCAATGCCGGCGGCATCCAGCGCCGCCAGATCGTTGATCTTGATGCCGCGAACGCGTTCCAACGTCAGTACGCGCGCGGTGGTGGTATCCCAGAAGATGCGCGGGATATGAACGGTAGGATCACCGGCAAGGTTCGTGGCGAAGCGTTCGGCATTGTGTCCCTCCTGCACATAGTCAAGTTCGGCGCGCAGTATCTGGGCGAACTCATCGGCAAGAGCCACAACGTCGTACTGTGCGGCCAGATCCCAGCGCTGGCTGGCCCTGAACGCGAGGGTGTGCAGAATCGCCAGGTCTTCCTCGATCTGTTCGACGACGCCAGGACGGCGAATCTTGACCACCACCTCCGTCCCATTCCGCAGCGTCGCAGCGTGCGCCTGACCAATGGAGGCCGCCGCCAGGGGAACAGGATCGAACGACGTGAAGAGCGCATCGAGAGGCTGGCCGAGTGCTTCCACCACTGTGGTCTGCACCTGCTCGAACGGGACGATTGGCGCGGCGTCTTGCAATTTGGCAAATTCCGCCTGGTAGTCGGGCGGCAGTAGATCGGTGCGCGTCGAGAGCATCTGGCCGAGCTTGATGAAGGTGGCTCCCAGGTCTTCCAGCGCCATGCGCACATGTTCCGGTCGCGTATACGGCTGCGGGCGCTTCGGATGCTTCAACAGCCCTTTGTGGAAGGGGACAAAGCGCTCCAGGCCAAGCACGCCAAGCAGGTAGCCCAACCCATGCCGGGCCAGCGTGTGCGCAATCTGGCGATACCGTTCCCGGTGCGTGTGCTTGACCAAACTCCTCATCGTGTTTCCTCCATTGCCAGGCGCGTGTCACTGTGAGAAAAAGAACCGGATGGGGGTGTGCGTCTGTATTCCAGCAGGTCTCTCCTGTGATACTGTCCGACTGACATCCCCATCCGTTTGCTCCATGCTCCCGCCCTTTCACTCTCCCTTACACGCCAGATCTTTGCGTGACCGCACCCCACCCCGCCTCCCCTTTGGAAGGGCCAGAGGCTAGGAACCCCAGGCGTCCCAGAAGGGGAGTCAGGTAACGATCGACTCCATAATAAAGCCCGGCGTTCGCCAGGAATAGACCCGCGAAGACCAGCACATAGATGATCGCCGCTCCAATGTCCACAGAACCGGCAACATAGGGGCCGCCGAAGCCCTCAGCGGTCGACCAGATGACGACCGATAGGAGGATCCCAACGATAGTGGTGAGATTGCTGAGTAGCCCAAAGATCAGGCCAATGGCTACCGCCGTCTCTCCAATCGCCACCAGGTAGGCGAAGACGTGCGGGTTCACATTGATGACCCTGACCCAGAAGTCAACCCAGGCATGGACGGCAGGCGGTTGTCCTTCTACCGCTCCAGTCAGGTAACTCTCGAAGTTACGAATGAAGTCGGGCTGCCATTTGAACCAGGCATCAACAGCCCAGACCAACCCGAAGACGATACGCAGGATGCCCATCCCTTTGAAGCGCCAGGATGAAAGCGCGGTTGTTTCTTTTGACATGGTGTTGCTCCTCTCACGGAGGCTCTTGATTGTGAGAGTCCCCAGATTCTGCTTGTTCACAGGGGACCGAGAGGGAATCGATGCTTCCGACCCGGTGGCACGACGTTACTGATGGCTACCCTGGTGAGAAGCCCTTTCATACTGCGCAGGACTCGTGTAGGCCTCTTCTTGTGAAGCCGCCCACTCATCTGACTGTACTGGCTCATCCTTGAGAGGAACGACCGATTGGTAGCTGGAATCCCTGTCGTCGAGGGGCACTGCTTGAGGCTTGCGATGTTCGTCATGTTCATGCTCATCGTGGTTCATGCCCGTGCCGCATCCGCCTCCCATGCCGTGACCACTATGCCCACCCGTGTGCATGCGCATCATCAGCACAAAGAACACGATGAACAGTATCCATACGCCGTAGGTTTGCAGAAATGCTATCATGATTGACCTTCTTTCAGAACGCCGTGGAACAGCGACTCGATTGTTTGTCCTGTCCCGTTTCCTTTTCTACTCCAAGCATAAACCGCCTCACTGAGTCGCTCCTGAAGGAAACCTGAGTGCTGGCTGAGGCTTTCTCACACTGTTTGACGAGATGTTCTGGTTTGTCTCTCAACGAACATCCTCAGTGAACCTTCAGCTCTCCCTCAGCGCTGCCTCAGCCACAGGCGCGATACTGTTTCGTGAGAAGCTTGGAATGGACGGGAGCGCCGACGGCCACACTTTCATCGTCGTTGGTCCAGATGGGCGCGTCGACTTTCGAGCTGACTACGGTGGGGCTCCCAATTACACGATGTACGTCCCAATATCCACATTGCTTGCGGATATGAAGGAGGGACTCCATGGCAAATCATGAAGAGCAACTGGATAGTCTGCTTCCGCTTGCGGAAGGACACCACAAACACTTCAGCATGCTGCTTCTCACCCAGGAACACTGCGGGTTCTGTGAGCAGGCGCAGGACATCCTACAGCGTCTCTCACAAGAATACTGGCTCTCGGTTTCCACACTCGACATGGCTTCGCCATTTCCCTGCTCTCCACCATGCCCACACATGAGCCAGGGCAAAGAGATCTGGGGCGATATATTGATAATGCGTTGCTGTTCGATCAAACCATTGAGAAGATATCGTGTAGCTCTCCGGATGACGCCCGGCGAACATTGTACAGGCATTCGGCCCGCACCTGGAGAGCCGCACAGCACAAGGTGCAATACTCATGCAAGACAAAACAGCACGGATACTCGCGATTGTGATCGTGGCGAGCGTCCTGGCATTGATTGGGACCGGCGTGTCAAGGTCGCTCTGCGGTTATACCCCACATGCTTGTGAACGTTTCTCCTGGTTTGAGGACGAGAAGTCCAAGGCCGTTATTGAAAGCATCTATCGCGCAGGTGTATGGCTCGATAGCGATACCACGTCGGCGTTCAGAAGCGGTGGGCAGGGTATCGCCCGTATATACCTGCAAGAACTGGTGTGTGGCATCCATGAATACTGTAACGGATGGGCTGCCGCCAGGAGCGGCAAGTTTGACACGGGTAAAATTATCTTCGTCAGGGATCAGATCGGTAAACCCCGTGTCCATAAAGACATCGCTGATGGCGTGCATGGTTCTGAAATCGAATGGCGTACCCTCTACGCTCTGGGAGGGCAGGATTGGTATAAGTCGTTCATTGGTTGGGAAGTATGAACGCGCCGGAATCAGCAGGTAATTGACGTCAATTACATCGGCTCCGACGGTGAAGTATGGATGATGGCCGACACCATAAGGTAAGGGCTGCGTGCCACTATTGCGTGCGGTGGTATGACATTCAAGGCCCCGGATGGTGAGCGCATAGGTCATTTGCAGCGAAAGAGTGAAAGGATATCCTTCCTGGGGATAGAGTACGAGACCTAAATCCAGGCGATCATTTTGCTGGTTGACGACCTGCCAATTCATCCAACGAGTAAGCCCGTGAATGGCGGTATGCCTGGAAAGTTCACTCAATGGCAATTGCTCGGTCAAACCATTCCAGGTATACCTGCCATGATCGATACGGTTGGGCCAGGGAATTAACGCCTGTCCGCGAGAAGAGCGGGCCATCTCGTTCAGACCATAGGTATCGAGAAACTCGCGTCCGCCGACGGAGAAGCTGCGCAGTCCCGCACCGACCCCGGTGATGACTGCGCGGCTGTCCCCGCGGCGAACCACGAACTGGCATCCCGACGCAAGCGACATTGTTGCGTCTTCATCGATGTGTGTGTTGTCCATGTGACACCTGCCTTCTGACTGAGATAGAGTTGTTGATGAACGAAATGTACTATGAGAGGGAGATCCCAGGTCTTGATCAAGTATGCCAAACGCGATCTTATTGGAAGAGATTGTAAGCCGTACACGAGGTGAAGAAAGGTTTTACAGGATATCTTCCATAGCTGACTACCTGAACGCGCTTGTCATGAGATAATACATATTGTTCCAACGAATCTCTTTCTTGAATGCGGATACTTTCGTGTCATTGTTGATGAGCAAAAACTCCATGCCGGCCATCTCCGCGAAGTCTTCCAGGTGTTCAGGGGTTATAGCCTGGCTAAAGCTGGTATGATGCGCCCCTCCGGCCAGAATCCAGGCGACGGCGGCTGTCTTGAGGTCTGGTTGAGGTACCCACATAGCACGGGCGACTGGCAGCTTTGGCAGGGGTGCTTCCGTGGGTACGACGTCTACGGTATTGACGACCATGCGGAAGCGATTGCCCATGTCCATCACCGCTGCATTGACCGCCGCCCCAGCTTTTGCATCAAAGACCAGCCTGACAGGGTCAGCCCGTCCTCCGATGGAAAGCGGGTGAATTTCGAGAATGGGCTTCTGATCGGTGATAGTTGGACACACTTCCAGCATATGCGCTCCCAGCACTTTCATGCCTTTCTTGTTCAGGTGATAGGTGTAGTCTTCCATGAAAGACGTTCCCCCATCCAGACCAACACCCATCACCTTCATCGCTCGCACCAGGGCGGCAGTTTTCCAATCTCCTTCTGCGCCAAAGCCGTAGTGATCGGCCATCAAGCGTTGCACCGCCAGACCGGGGAGTTGTGC
>DAHVFL010000298.1 GCA_027316975.1 Chloroflexota bacterium
CGTTCACCATTCACGCCACTGGAGCCGACGCAGCGGCAGCCATCGAAGCTTTGAGTACTCTGGTACAGGCAAATTTCTACGAAACGCTGCCCGCAGGCGAAACGCCAGTTGCAATGTCGCCTGCTGGAAATGCCAGTAGCGCGCCAACTCCAGAAAACGCTTCACTTCAACCAGGCGAACCCTGGCGCGGGATTACAACTTCGGGAGGCATTGCAGTCGGCCCGGCTTTTCTCTTTACGCCGGCAGCCATCGCGCTCAATGCCGTAGAGCCGCGTCCCATCTCCGCGGACCAGGTTGCTTCTGAACAGTTACGCCTGCGTGACGCGCTGGATGGCGCTGCGCAGGAACTTCGCCTGCTCTCCACAAGCCTTGAGAGCAGCATTGGTCAGTCTCACGCGGCCATCTTTGATGCTCAGGCGCTTATGTTGCTTGATCCCGCGTTACTCGCATCAACATCCTCCATCATGCAAAGCGAGCAAATTGACGCAACAGGCGCGCTGGCTAAAGCGGGCGAGAGCTATGCTTCAATCCTGCAAGCCCTCGCCGATCCCCTCTTAGCTGCTCGCGCCAGTGATGTGCGTGATGCCGTGAGCCGGGCTATCGCCCGATTAGGAGGCGAGGCCGCGCCGGGCCAGGCATTGAACGCGCTCGATCATCCATGTATCATGCTTGCCAGAGACTTGACTCCATCCGATACCGCGCAATTACGCTCTGAGTTCGTGCTTGGCATATGCACCGTTCAGGGCGGACCCACCGCCCACGCCGCCATTTTAGCCCGCGCGTTGGGGATTCCAGCCATGGCAGGTCTGCCCGAAACTGCTTTGCAGATCATCCGCTCAGGTGATGAATTAGCGCTGGACGCGGACAATGCTCTGCTCTATGTGCATCCCCTGCCGGAGATTCGCGACCCATTAATGCACCGCCTGGCTGCGCAACGGGAGCAACGGGCGCTACTCAAGTCTGCTGCTCAAAAAACGCCTGCCCGGCTTATCATTGAGGGCAGGCAGGTGCATTTGATGGCAAATATTGGCAGCGAGGCCGAAGCTGAAGCCGCGAGACAGTGGGGCGCGCAGGGTATCGGGCTGCTGCGCACAGAGTTTCTCTTCGCCAGCACGACCACTCTGCCGGAAGAAGAGGAACAACGCCAGATCTATGCGCGGGTGTTTCGCGCTTTCAATGCTTCCGCATCAACCCGGGGAAAGCCCGTAGTCGTCAGGACGCTCGACGCGGGCGCTGATAAACCACTGCCAGCTCTGAAAGATATTCTCAATCAGGCCGGCGAAGCGAACCCGGCCCTGGGTTTGCGCGGTATTCGTATTCACCTGGCCCATCCTCACCTGCTCGAACAACAAATCGGCGCGTTGCTGCTGGCTGCTGCCGGTACAGGAACACACCTGCGTATCATGTTCCCCATGATAACAACTATTGAAGAGTTGCGCGTAGCGCGGTCAATTTTTGAAGGCGTTTTCGAGCGACTGAAAAATCGCCTGCTGAATTTACCTGCGCCCGTCCTTGTTGGCATGATGGTAGAAGTTCCGGCGGCAGCAGTCATGGCGAGAGAAATGGCTGAACTGGTTGACTTCTTCAGTATTGGGGTAAATGACCTCTTGCAATATACCCTCGCCACCGACCGTACCAATGCGAGCGTTTCCGGTCTCTATAATGGTATGCAACCCGCTGTGCTTCGCCTGATCCATCAGATCGCGCGGGCTGGAAGGCAGGCTGGCAAACCGGTGGCGGTCTGTGGAGAGGTAGCCAGCGATGTTCGGCTGGCTCCCATACTGGTGGGGTTGGGCGTTGATGAATTAAGCATGACACCGGCAGCTTTGCCAGATGTCAGAAACGCGCTACAGCGAGTCTCAACCCGGAAATTATCGGAACTGGCCCAGACGATTCTTCAACTCAAAACCGTTGCCGAAGTAGAACAAGCGATTACTGAATGGCACATGTAGGGTCTTGTAGGGCATTATCCACTTCTGGTTGCTCGTATGAAGTAGAACAAGCGATTACTGAATGGCACATGTAGGAGCCTGAAAAAAATGGCAGAAACTACAACCATTGATCTCGGAGAAGTCAGCCATTTGTGATAGCATAATAAGCATAGACTATCTGGGATACACCCTGTTCAATCATACACCCTCTTTTACGCCTGAGAGTCAGGCGCGTTACGGGAAGAGAGGAAGCAAAGACATATGGAACTGGCAGACGTGAAACAGCTCATCGACTCAGGACAGGTCGACTACGTCAAAATTGGCACGCCCGATATCGAGGGCGTCTATCGCGGCAAGCGCGTGGCCGCGCCGCATTTCTTGCACTCGCTGGAGGAGGGCTTTGCGCAGTGCGATGTGCTCTTTGGCTGGGACATCGCCGAGAACGTGCTGCCCAACCTCACGTTCAGCAACTGGGAGCATGGCTTTGCCGATATCGTCATGAAACCCGACCTCTCCACCTTCGCGCTGGTGCCCTGGGAAGAGCGCGTGGCCTCCTGCGTGTGCGACCTGTGGAGCGAGCAGGGCGCACCCGTCACCATCTCGCCGCGCTACGTGCTGCAAAAGGTGGTGGCACGCGCGCGCGCCCAGGGCTTCGAGGTCTGCAGCGCCGCCGAACTGGAGTTTCGCTTCTTCCGCGAAAGCATGGTCTCACTGCGCGAGAAGGACTACGGGCCGGCTCTGACCCCGCTCAATCCCGGCTTCAACTGCTACTCCATCAGCCAGGCCAGCGCCGACGACCACCTGCTGGGTCGCATCGCGCGCGCCATGCGCGATTACGGCATTGTCATCGAAGGCTACAACCGCGAACACGGCCCCGGCATGTACGAAATGAACCTGCGCTACGACGAGGCGCTGGCGGCGGCGGACCAGACCATGCTCTTCAAGGCGGGCGTCAAAGAGATCTGCCACCAGCTGGGCCTGACGGCCTCCTTCATGGCGAAATGGAGCGACCAGGAGGACGGCAGCAGCGGGCATTCACACCTGAGCCTGTGGGACCGCAGCCGCGAGCGCAACCTGTTCTGGGAGGAGAGCGCCGAGGGACACATGTCAGCGCTGATGCGCCAGTTCCTGGCCGGCGTGCTGGACAAACTGCCGGAATGCATGGCCCTGTACGCCCCGGTCATCAACTCGTACAAGCGCTACGTGGAAGGCACCTGGGCGCCGCTCAACACCACCTGGGGCCTGGATAACCGCACCTGCGCCATCCGCATCATCAACGCCGGCAAGCGTGCCATCCGCATCGAGAACCGCGTGCCGGGAGCCGACGCCAACTTCTACCTGGTGTTCGCCGCCACGCTGGCCGCGGGTCTCTACGGCATCGAGCGGCAGTTGGAACTGCCGGAGCGCTTGCAGGGCAACGCCTACGACAGCGAGACGGTGACGCGCGCCATCGAGCGAGGCCACATCCGGCCGCTGGCGCGCACGCTGGCAGCGGCCACCGACCTGCTGGAGCGCAGCGAGCTGGTGCAGGAGTACCTGGGCGAGGACTTTGTGGAGCACTACGTCGCCACGCGGCGCTGGGAAGTCAAGGAGTACGACAAAGCCGTCACCAACTGGGACCGCCGCCGCTATCTCGAACAGATTTAGGCGCGTATATTGGGGGTTTCGAGCCAGCCCAGTTCTTCATTAAAGTTGAGTTGTTCTCGTTTGGCCTCTGCTGCCGAGAGATATGGCAGCAGGTGGCCGGCGAAAGGCTGCTTCGCTTTGTAGCGACGCAGGTTTTCCTGAGCGCGTTCGACCATCATACCCAGGGCGACCAGAGGATTTCCTAATTGTTTCTGTAAAGTGTCCCAGATGACCCTGGCATGTTGCTCTACATCGGCTCGCTGGCGCTGTTTTCCCAGGTAACGGGCGACGATAAACAACTCCTCTTCGGTGAACAGGCCCAGATGTTCCGCAATCAGCATCAAACGCAGTCCGCGCGATAGCGTTGGGTCAAATGTGGCAACATTCATCTCGGTGTCGTCGCGCATCCCGCGATTATTCAAGTTGGCGGAACCGACCGTTGACCAGAGATCATCGATGACGGCAACCTTTGCATGGACATAGATGGGGCGGTAGCGTTCTTCACCGTCGAGGTTCTGGGATGTGCCGAGGCAAAATGCCTGGATGCGGCCCTCTGCTGCCGCCTGGGGCGCTTCCTGGCGCAGGCGTTCCAGACCGGTATCGGTGAGGGCGCGTCCAACATTAGGATGGTCGGGAAGCACGAATGAAACTGCCGCGCCGCGCCGCAGGGACGCGCCCAGTGCGCGGATATTGCGCTCCATGTCGGGACTGTCCGGTCCCAGGAAGGCGATATCCAGGCCATAAAAGGCGTGCAGCCAGAAATACTGGTTCTCCAGGTAGATGAAGCGCTGCGCGTTAGCAAATGCTTTGATATAGAGTTGGGCAATATCCTGTAGGCCGGTGTCAGCATCGAAGCTGTAGGTGTGTTCAGGAATGGTGCGCGCGACCTGTACGAGGCCGCGGCTTTCGACAGGTTCTGGCAGGGGATGTGTGGGGATGATTAAGGTGTTGTCCCAATGGTGTCGTTGAACCAGGTCGTTCCATCTCTGGCGGAAGTTGAGTTCAACGTCAGCGACTGCCGTGCCTTCGATGATAGTGTGCGCGTCGTGCCAGGGATGTGGTGAGGGATTGTCGGCATTGCGGCGCAATTCAGAGGAATAATGATGAAAGGATACGTCCCAGCGATCAAAGTCGCCGTTCAGTTCGATAAGCGAGTCAATCCCTCCAACGAAGGCGTGGGTGCCATCCACGATGGTAGCTTTCTGGTGCAGCGATTCAATGGGATGATGCAACAGCCCTCTTGAACTATCATCAAGCAGGCAGGTGACACCGGCAGATACAAGTTGATCGCGCGCTTTCCCCGGTTTATAGTGGGAAAAAATGATGGAGCACTCCCATAACAACACCTTGACCTCGACTCCTTTGCGCACCGCGTAGCCAAGCACGTTCTGGACGGTAAGTTCCTGGCTCGTCCAGAAGGCGATTTCGGGTTCGCCCAGCCCCCCGGCGCGCAGTTCTTGCACAAGCGACTCTTGTGCGGGGCTGCCGTCTGGACCGGCGCGTTGATCCTTGCCGCGCACCAGTTGCATGTCAGCGCTGAGGCCCCAGTTGGCGAGATAGATGTACTTGCGAGCCGTGAGAAAATGGCGACACATGGAGAGCATGGCGTTGCGACCGTCAATGAGATAGGTCACACGGGAATGCTCGCGCACCGGTGTGTCTCCTTCGGCCCACCAGTCATGTATATGTTGTTCGTTTGCGGTTGACACGTGTTTCTCCTTGTTCAGGGCGACCGCTTCCAGGGCGACCGATCCGATCCAGGGCGACCGCGAGGGTCGCCCGTACCATACACATTTATCGAGTGGATAGGGTGACAGATAGATACACTTGCCAATCGCAAGTGTATCTATCTGTATTATTCGGCAGCGACCGTCGTTGGTTGCGCCGTGACGGTGGGGCCGATCCAGATGGTCTGGATGTTGACGAATTCGCGGATGCCGAAAGAAGAGAGTTCGCGGCCATAGCCGCTGCGCTTGACGCCGCCGAAGGGCAGGCGCGGGTCCGAGGCGGTCATGCCGTTAATGAAGACGCCGCCCGATTCGAGATGGCGGGCGAGGGCGCGCCCGCGGGCAATATCGCGTGTCCACAGGTTGCCGCCCAACCCGAAGTCCGAGTCGTTTGCCAGTTCTACGGCGTGGTCGGCGTCGCGAGCGACTATGATGGCGGCGGCGGGACCGAAGGTTTCTTCGCGGAAGACGGGCATGTCGGTGGTGACGTTGCCGAGGATGGTTGGCTCGTAGAAATAGCCCTTGCCTGTTGCTGGCTTGCCGCCGAGCAGGACGCGCGCGCCCATTTTGACGGACTCGGCAACTTGCTTATCCATTGCGTCGCGCAGGTCGCCACGCGCCATTGGTCCGATCTGGGTTTCGCTCTGGAGAGGGTCGCCCATTTTGAGCTGTGAGGCTGCCGCTACGAATTTGTCCTGGAAGGCGGCGGCGGCGGATGCGACGACGATGAAGCGTTTGGCGGCGATACAACTCTGGCCGGTGTTCTGGAAACGGGCGCGCACGGCCATTTGCGCGGCTGCGTCGATGTCGGCATCTTCCAGTACTATGAAGGCGTCGGAGCCGCCGAGTTCCAGCACATTTTTCTTCAACGCCTGCCCGCTGGCGGAGGCTACTGCCACGCCTGCTATATCG
>DAHVFL010000299.1 GCA_027316975.1 Chloroflexota bacterium
GTGAGGCGAAGTAGCGTATGCGTATGTTCATGGGGATATTATAGCATGGCGGTGCATGACCTGCGGCATGAGCAGACATTTGGAGATAAGCCTTCCCGTAAGCGAATGTGAGACGTGTTCTGCCTGTCATCCTGAGCGCAGCGAAGGATCTGACTCGCCGGACACGGAGATCCTTCGCTGCGCTCAGGATGACAGGCACTCTCTCCACATGTCTCCGGCATGAGGACCTTAGTGGAATGACTGCGCTCTCCTGTCATGCGCTAATTGACGATGCCCTCACCAGTGAGAGTAGTTCCATCTTGTACACGCTGGAAACGATGTTAAGAGAGAAGTATGATATTATGCATAGCACTGTTCAATTTGAGTGTCATGCACACCAGGAACGGTATTGCTCTGTGGATGGTTTGTACTGCCAGCTAGAAACAGAAGTCGGCGAACATGAAGATCATGACCCTGTTGAACCAGGCGTGGTGAGACAGAAAGAGGGAAGATAATGGCAGACCCTTTTATAGCACGAGCGGCTAGCCGTTCGGGGCAAGTTTATTTTTGCGAATAGGAGAAGAAATCAGTTTTGCTGTCAGGTTTGTTGTATTGAGGGGTGTCTCTTTAAGAAGATAACGAGACGATCCGGGTCAAGCTGCTCTTGCCGCCATCGCATATACCAGACGGCAAGAGCAGCTTGACAGTTATTTACATGTACCTGTTGGCGCCACCATGGGGGAGATCAATTGATTGGGGCTGGTCACCTGGATACCACCCGGCCCCGGGTAGGTATGATCGGCGGGCAGCGCGCCGCGCCAGGTAAAGGAATAGGTTTTGCTGGTCTCCCCTGGGGCGAACTTGACGCTGGCCATGGTCTGGCTGCGGCCATTGTTGACCGTGTAGCTGAACTGGACGGTGCCGCCGGGACTGTTCGCTGCTACACGGATGGTGGCCGTATAGGTGACAACAATGGATGTGCCACAGGCCAATCCTTGAATGGAGATGGGACTTACCGCCATATCAACACGGGTGACAACGAATGCCGCCGCTGTTACACACGTACCGGTTGGCGCCACCGTGGGCGAGATCAATTGATTGGGGCTGGTCACCTGGATACCGCCCAGGCCAGGGTAGGTATGATCGGCGGGCAGCGCGCCGCGCCAGGTAAAGGAATAGGTTTTGCTGGTCTCCCCTGGGGCGAACTTGACGCTGGCCATGGTCTGGCTGCGGCCATTGTTGACTGTGTAGCCGAACTGGACGGTGCCGCCGGGACTGTTCGCTGCTACATGGATGGTGGCTTTGTATGTCACGGTCACGTTCGTACCGCAGGGTATGCCCGCAATTGATGCTGGCGCAACCGACATATCGACAGAGGTGACTTTAAATGGCGATCTGGTTGTGTTTGTTGGTGTCAAGGGTACAGTCGTGACGATCGCCGTTGGTTTCGGGCCACCGCTGGCAGGGCCGCCAGCATTTTGGCGAATGGAGTAGAAAACTAGCGCCATACTGCCTACCAGGGCCACCAGGAAAACCGCAGCCGCCAGCGTACCCAGTCGCTGTAGGAGCGTAGAATGCCGTTTGTGTTGAGTAGGATCGCCGAATTGGGCTGGTTGATGTTGCATAGCTATTACTTCTTCTCTTTCTTGTTTCTGTTTTAGATTATGCTGTAAAGGAGGAACTGCGCCCGCAATGCGGTTCCATATACGATCAAGCATCTCTTGCTCTTGTTGGGTATCTATCCCGTACAAGCTGCGAAGATAGGCTATTATTTCGGCATCTGCCTGTTCGCCTTCTTTGAGCCGGCTCACTTGATCAATCTGCCGGTCAACTTCTTCAGGTGTAAAAAACTCATTCTGGTTGCTCATTTCACTCTTCCCCCCTTGTGCGTTGATAGAGTTTCCGCAAAAGATTGAGACTACGTGAAAGAGTGACGCGCACAACGTTTTCCTGCTTTTTCAACGCAGTCGCGATTTCGCCGCAGGACAATTCCTGGCCGAAACGCAGGCGCAAAATTTCCTGTTGATGCGCCGGTAACTGGTGTAGATGCATATACAAATCCAGGTAATCATCTTGCCGTAAAGCGGCATTTTCGGGGCTGAATTGCTCATCCTCAAGGAGATATTCAGCCGCGTGGTCGAGGTTCACGCTCTGGCGCGTTTTGGAACGTCGATAGGCGTCAATCACTTTGTTGCGCGTAACTCGCCAGAGCCATGACTGTTTCGCCTTCTCAGACAACGAGGCGAACGTTGCATTCTCAATAGCCGCCAGGAATACTTCCGCTACAAGGTCCTCCGCATCTTCTTGCGAGGTGATATGACTACGCACGTAGGCCAGAATCCCTGGCGCGTATTTCCTGTACAAGAAAGCTATTTCCGGCTCCGCCTGTGTTATATACATATCCGCTTGCTTTCATTCCCTCGTCTTGTTAGAGTACTCATCATAACTATCGTTTGGCACCACGAAATATTACAACACTATGCGCCAATCTGGGTTATACCATTTTTTCGTACTGAAAATCTCCCCTGATGAATATTACCGACCAAGATCGGTAGTGAGCTGTCATCCTGAGCGCAGCGAAGGATCTCTGTCTGGCAAGCGAGATCCTTCGCTGCGCTCAGGATGACATGACCGGCTTTGATTGGGAATATTCATCAGAAGACAAAGACCGCCAGGATTGGACATGTCCAACCCTGGCGGTCTTTGTCTTCTGATTTCTATAACCCGTAAATTCTCTCGAACTTGCCGGTCAGGTAGCGCACGAAGAACTGCGGGTCGGGCTTCGCGCCTGTCACGCGCTTCATCAACTCTTCCGGCATATAAATCGAGCCGAACACGTACATGTTGTCGCGCAGCCAGTTCAGCACGAAGGCCGTATCGCCGCCGGATAAGCGCTCGTCGAAATCCGCGAACTTTTGGCGCAGGGTGGCGTAGATTTGTGCCCCGTAGAGGTTGCCGAGCGTGTAGGACGGGAAGTAGCCGAAGCCGCTTGTCCAGTGAATGTCCTGCAATACGCCATGGGAATCGCGTTCTGGCTCAATTCCCAGGTACTCGCGATACTTTGCGTTCCACAGGCGGGGCAGGCTCTCGATCGCCACTGTGCCGTTGATCAGTTCCCGTTCCAGTTCGTAACGGATGATGATGTGCAGGTTGTACGTCACTTCATCGGCCTCGCAGCGGATCAGGCTGGGCCGCACCCTGTTCAAGGCGCGGGCGAACGCTGTCGCATCGACGGAGGCGAAATGCTGCGGGAAGGCTTCGCGCACTGTCGCGTATTGGCCGCGCCAGAACGCCTCGGAGCGCCCGATTGCGTTTTCCCACAGGCGCGACTGCGACTCATGCACGCCCATCGAGACGCCACCCGCCGCGGGAGTGCGCGCCAGCGATGCCGAGCTGCCCTGCTCGTAGACCGCGTGTCCGCCTTCGTGAATGGCCGCCATGATGGATGCCTGGATGAAATGGCGGTCGGGGTGAACCGTGAGACGCACGTCAAACGGGCTGCTGATGCCCGACGTGAAGGGATGGGGCGAGACCGCGATGGCTCCGCGATTGAAATCATAGCCCATGCCGACCAACAACTGCTTGCTCAAGTTCACTTGCTTTTCGGTGTCGAAATCGCCTGCGAGGCAGGAGTCATCGACCGCTTTGCCGCTTTGCTGGATACGCTTGAGCAGGGTCGCGCTCACCTCGCGCACTGGAGCGAAGAGTGTGTCGAGCTTGCGCACCGTCATGCCTGGTTCGTACAGGTCGAGCAGCGCGTCATAGCGCGTCTCCTCGTAGCCAAAATGATCGGCGACCTCGCGCTGCAACTCTACCGTGCGGGACAGCCAGGACACGAAGCTGGCGAAATCATTGCGTTCGCGCGCCCGCCGCCACGCTTCAAAGCTGTTAGCCGTTGTCCGCGCCATTTCTTCAACCAGCGCGCGCGGCAGCTTTGTGGCTTGCTCATACAGGCGGCTGCACTGGTATACCAGCCCGCGATCCGCGTCCGTGTATTCCGCGCCTGTGACGCGCTCTCGTAAATCGTCGAGCGCCTGTCCCAGGCGTGGGTTCGTCGTGTAGTCGTGCATTACGCCCTGAATGGTGGCCATCTGGTTGCCGCGTGTCTGGCCTCCGCCATCCGGCAGTTGCGTGTTCTGATCCCATTCGCCAAGATCGCTCAACGACTTCAGATCATCGATCTTTTCTACCAGTTCCAGTAGAGCGGCGATGCGCTCGTCTTTACGACTGAACTCCAGCGTCGCTGTTTCTTTCTGCGTCAGCATACCTGACCCTTTCAACTACAAATGTATCTCACTATCTGATGAATTTTCCCATCCACCACCGGTCGGGTGTTGTCACCCTGAGCGCAGCGAAGGGTCTGACGCGCCAGACACCGAGATCCTTCGCTGCGCTCAGGATGACAGGACCGGCTGTGGTCGGGAAAATTCACCAGGACCCCGGTCACAAGAAGTGCCCCTACAAATTTTATACGGATTTGGCTCGTTTGAGTACCAGTTCCGCCAGGGTGCGCGCGGCAACGCCTGTCGCGCCATTCTCGGCATAGGGCTTCCTGCTATCGCTAAAGTTGGTTCCGGCAATATCCAGGTGCGCCCAGCGCGCGTCTCCCACGAAATGCTCCAGGATTTTTGCAGCCGTCACCGGGGACGCTGGCCGCCCGCCGGTCTGCTTGATATCGGCAACATCGCTGTGGATGGCTTCCGCGTACTCGTCGTCCAGTGGCATCCGCCAGAACTTTTCGCCAACCCTTTGCCCCGCTTCGATGATCTCCGCGCTCAACCCGTCGTTGTTGCAGAACATGCCCGACATGACCGAACCGAGGGCGATCACCATGCCACCCGTCAGAGTCGCTACATCGATAATTGTGGTGGCTTGCTCTTTCAGAACCGCGTAAGACAGGGCATCCGCCAGTACCAGGCGTCCCTCGGCATCGGTATTGACGATCTCGATGGTTTTGCCATTCATGATGCGCAGGATGTCGCCCGGTCGATAGGCTGTGCCGCCCGGCATGTTCTCGGTTGTGGGAACCAGCGCCGTCACATTGATCGCGGGCTTCAGCGCGGCGATGGCATACATGGCGCCGATAACCGCTGCCGCGCCCGCCATATCGCCCTTCATCTTATGCATGTTTTCGGCTGGCTTAAGCGAAATGCCTCCGGTATCAAAGGTGATGCCTTTGCCAAGCAGGGTAATGTCTTTCTCGCTGCGTGCGGGCGCGCCGCGGTAGCGCATGATGATGAATCTGGCCGGTTCCTCGCTGCCCTGCGACACGCCCAGCAGACCACCCATACCCAGTTCCTGCATCTGTGGTCGTTCCAGCGCCTCGAAATCCAGGTGAAACTGTTTTGCGATGAGGCTGGCGCGATTTGCCAGTTCGGTTGGCGTCAGCACGTTGGGCGGCTCGTTGACCAGGTCGCGTGTGAAATTGGTCGCTTCCGCGAAGGCGATGGCGCGCCGCATTGCCGGTTCAAGGCGCGCGTGCAGGGAGTTGCTGGCAACAATATCGATCCTCGTAATACTACGCCCGTTGCCACGCGCATCTGCCTGCTGGTACTTCTTAAACGTATATACGCCCAGCAATGCGCCCTCGATAGCGGCCTGGGTCTGGGTCTCCAGGTCCAGGGGCGCGTCTTCCAGGAGGCTGGCCAGGGCTATGGTGTGCGCCCCGGTCTGCTGGACATGCCGCGCAGCCGCTCCATAGGCTCGTTGGATAGCCAGTGGTTGCAGTCTCTCCTGCTTGCCCAGACCCACCAGGACTACCCGCCTGGTTGTCAGTTTACCCATTGTATGCACGGTAGTCAATTCGGCTACGTCGCCTTTGAACTCTCCACTGGAGAAAAGTTCTTGCAGCAGCCCACCAAGCGCATCATCTACCGCCCGCGCTGCCTGTGATAACACGGGGAATCTCTCTCCTGTTTGCCGGTATGCTACTCCAAGCACCAGCGCATCAGAGGCAACATCTTGAATGGCCAGATTAGAAAATTTGATATCCATACTATTCTCTACTTCCAGAAGTTACTTGATTGTGTGTGATCTCTATGACAGGGCGCAACTTAAACAAGTCACCCATCTCGATGAATTTTGCCAACCGAATACACCCATAAAATGAAACGTCCGCCCCGATCCTGATGAATTTTTTTACCCACCACCTATCATGTTTTGTCACCCTGAGCGCAGCGAAGGGTCTAACT
>DAHVFL010000029.1 GCA_027316975.1 Chloroflexota bacterium
ATATTGTGTGATTCTCGCCCTGTTTGCCGCGCAGGTATTCCGCGCAGGTGTTGTAGGTTTCCTCAGAAATAAGGCCACGCGACTTGTAATGGGTGAGCATGACATCTAGCTTCAGAATACTCATCAGATTATAGCCATGTCGTCTTAGTCGTTCAGCTGCTCCATGCTCGCGGTCGACCAGCACGATGACATCCTTCACTTTTAGCCCATTCTCTTGCAGGAGTTCGGCTGTTTCCAGTATGCTACTGCCTCGTGTTATCAAGTCGTCGATAATCAGAGCGGTCTCGCCTGCATTGAAACGGCCCTCTATGCCGCGCTTTCCGGTACCCTCCGGTCGAATACGGGCGTAGATCAACGGGATATTGGTCTCCAGCGAGTAAGCTGAGGCCAACAATAGTCCACCTACCGGAACCCCGGCGGCTACAGCAAAGGGATGAACGCGCGGGCGTCGCAGCGACTGTGCCAGGTTAATTTCCTGTTGCATGAGTTTGCTGGCGACACGCAACGCGGTCGGGTTACTGATAAGCACCTTGGGATTGACAAATACCGGGGAACTAACTGCTGATTCGCTTACGGTGAAATTTCCAAATTGGACGCCTCCCAGATCGTACAGTGTCTGCGCCAACCAGAGGTTGTCCAGTGATTGCTCTTTCGCCACCTCTCAGCATCCTTTCTCAACAAGATTTGCAATTGTGCGTTTTCAGTATATCATAAAGGATACGTTGGTGTCATTAAAGGAACTCAGCCTAATTTCCTCCTCTTCGTCGCTCATTGAAAGCGCCTCCATATTGCTATGAATGTAGGGGTTACGTGACAGGTACAACGCGCCAGATGGCGGTTGCCTCAACGCGTGCCGCATCCAGGTATGCCAGTTTGTCTGACGCCGCGAGCCAGCCGGAAAAAACGGCATTGGTACACAACAAGACTGCCGCAGGCGGAGCGAACTGCGCGGCCAGAGCTTCGCACAACGTCGTCAATGTGTGTTCCGTTGGCCCAGGATTAGTGATGGTCGAGTGAAGCCCCTCAAAAGTTGTTACCCGGCGGATCAGTCCGCGCTCGCAGACAAGGATGAGGCCGAGCCAGAGGATGTCATCTGAGTAAACGCCGAGCGCAAGTGTCGCTGGTGAAGGCAATGCCGCGATAAAGTGATGCACGTCAGTATAGGTCCACCCATGCCAGTGGGCGGGAGGGGGTGGCTCGCAGGCATATCCTTCACGGTTGCCCCATAGCAGGGTATAGACCAGGTGATAATAGGCGTCGAATGTCAGGTCGCGCCGGTGAGTTGCCTGCGCTTGTTGCGCTACCCAGGCAAGATGGTGCCGGTCGATGATATGGACACGCTGCCATTCACCCCGCCTGTAGAGTTCCCGAGCCAGCGTTTCCGGGTCGCTAATGTGCGCCGGGATATCTTCAGGGAGAGTTCTACTGTGTGTATCCACGACCTTGAGCACCCGGCCATGATCGTGAAGCACGAAGAGGCCATGCTCACCGGGTTGCGCTGCTGCTATATACTGCTGTGGCTCAAGATAAGGTCCGAGATGCCGCCATGTTAGCGGATCGAGATCAATTACCTGCCAGTGTGGATCAATCATACTGTGCCTCCCAGACCTGAATCGTATATGGGGCGAGATCGAGGATCAACTGTGGGCCGCGAAAAGTTTTGGAGGAGTCGCCCCACACAGGGTACAGGCGGCGCGGCGTTTCGAAGGTGATCGTCACATGTTGGTCTCGCTCGCTCGGATTAGCTATGAAAAGGAGTCGCCGCTTCTCTCCAATCTGCTCGACAACATCGACATCTGGCGCATCCCAGCATAACGCAGGAGGAGGCAAACGCTGTGCGAGCACTGTAGCAAGGTCGTCAGATTTCGCCCAGACGATTTGCCCGCATCCACATGCTGTCACGCCGGGCGCTTGCGCCACTTCCTTCAAGATTGAACAAGGTTGCAGGTTGCTGTCGAGATATGGTACTCCCGGCCCGATGGTGAGACAGCCTCCCTCCGCGACATAGTTAAGCAATCGCTGCTGATCGCCCGTATCCATAAAGTCCACCGTTGGGATGCACACCACAGCATAGCGCTGCAACCGGTGGAGATCGATATGGCTGTCAGCGATATCATAATCTACCTGTTGTTGTTTGAGTTGCATGCACATCGTCCCCAACCAGTTATCGGGGCGATGGTGGTCAGACTCGTGGGCGACATCCCAGCGGAATCCGAGATCAAGATCGACTATGCCAAGATCGGCAGGCAATCTGAGCAGATCGACATGCGCATAATGCAGCGTTGATGCCATTGCCGCGTAGCGTCCGAGGTCATAGTTGAGCAACACGATGACCCGAGGCTGGCGACTGAACGTTCCGAGCGGATAGTGCTGGAGAAAGGTCGAGAGTCGTCGATAGAAGTCCGCGTAGCCTGGTCGATATTGCCCGTGCCGGGTGATCGGGCTACCCTGCCAGCGTTCTCGTTCTGCCAGCATGTAGAAATTGACGGCGCGCATACCGTGCATCAGTGCTGCAAGCGTCACAAATTCTTCCTCTGCCGGAGTTGGCGTCTGGATGTGGTGGCTCCAGATGCCGCTCATGAACTCTGGCACAAAGGGAAGATTGGTCGTTCCTGCCAGGTAGCGCATACGTTGTATTACGCCGGTGTATTGCCGGGGACTACGATAGAGGTTCATACCAACCCAGTCGATGACGGGATCAGCCTCCATGCGCGCGATATCAAGTGGCGTGGTATTCTGGTAGGCAACATTATGAAAAACAGGGATATTCTGTATGCCACGGTCGCGCAACATTTGGGCGATCAAAACAACGCTGTTATGGATGTAGCGCTCTTTGTACTCCACCCAGTCGCGGTGTAAGGGAACATCCGCCACTGTACGAATCTGGCAGTCACGAGGTGGGGCAACGCTATCGAAATCCGGGTACAGTTGCCCGTACATGGCGTTGAGTTGTGCAATCTCCTGGTAGCGCTCGCGGAGGAAGCGCCGGTATGCCGTGATGGAGGCCGGGCTATAATCCGTTGCATAGGCCTGGTCATGAAACATGTAACAGGATTCGTTGTCGCTTTGCACCGCCACGATGCAGCCGTGCGGGGCCTGGTGACGCGCGATGAGCGGGCATACGGCGTCGAACCACCTTCCAACGGCCTCGTAGAATTTCGAGCTTGCGTATGAAGGCACCGGGAATGGGCGCGGTGGATGGAAGCCCCACGCCGCGTCGAGGTGGATGCTTCCCAACGCGGTATGCGCCTGCACCTCAGGATCGAGCAGTACCCATTCGGGGAAACCGAAATCTGTCATCTCAGCATTGATCAGCGGACCAGGCCGAACCAGCAGATAAAGGCCGCGCGCTTCGCAGAGATGGAAAAAGGCCTCGATATCTTTGCGCGGATCAAGCGATCCCCAGTCAAACGTGCCGGGAGCGATTTCATGCGCCGACCAGGGAATGTAGGTCTCGATCATCCCGAAGCCAAGCGATTGCGCCCGCTCAAGGATCAGCGGCCATAGATCGCGTTCAAGACGCCAGTAATGCACGCTGCCAGAGTACACAGGCACATGCTTCCCGTCGATAGCAAGACCTTGTTCAGTCAGGGTAACAGTCACCAGTTTTATCCTTTCACCGCACCGGCAGTCAATCCCGCCACGATTTGACGCTCGGCTATGAGGTAGATGAGAATCGCCGGGAGCATTGCCAGCGTGATGAAAGCGAGAACAGATGCCCAGTCAGTAGCATATTGCTGCTGAAACTGCGTCGCGCCCAGAGGCAGCGTCCATTGCGACTGATCTGTCAGTACCAGCAGCGGCAGCAAAAAATTATTCCAACTACTGACGACCGCCAGTATGCTCACCACCGACATCGCCGGTCGCGCCAGTGGCAACAGCACGCGCCAGAAGAAGACCGGCCTCGAGGCCCCATCAATGGTAGCCGCGTCTTCAAGTTCAATGGGGATAGCGCGGAAGAAATTGCGCAGGATCAAGATGGTGGTTGGCAGTGCGAAGGCTACCTGGGGCAGTATGATGCCCCACAATGAATCCAGCAGGCCCAATGAGCGAATCGTGATATACAAGGGCAACACGGCCACCGTCAGAGGGAATAGCAGGCCGAAGAGAAAGAAGTTAAAAATCACCTCGCGTCCTCGAAAGGAAATGCGGGCTAACACAAATGCGGCCGGGCAGGCCACGGTCAATAATAGTGCGACCGTACCTACAACCGTCAGGAGGCTATTGATGATCTCGCCCCAAAACGGACTGCCAGCCGCCAGAACACGGCCAAAATTTTCCCAGTGCAGCGTTCGTGGGATGCTAAAAGGTGCCGTTAAGAGTTCGCCATTCGTTCGCAATCCACCTGAAAAGGTGGCGATCAATGGTATGAGGATAATGGTCGCCACCACGCAGCACACAGCAAATGCTGGCAGCCAGCTCCATTGCCGTTTGATAGCAACTTGCATAGAAAGGATCTCCTCTCCCGCTCTGATTATAGTGCCGGCCTGCCGCTGAGGTCTTGCCGCATAATGACACGCTGGTAGAGCAGCGCAAATGCGAAACACAGGACGAACATGATAACCCCAACGGCGCTCCCATAACCAAGCGCAAACCGCTGCAGGCCATAATTAATCTGATACGTGGCCATCGTCTCGCTGGCGTTCACCGGACCGCCGTTGCTCATCACATAGATCAGATCGAAATATTGTAGCGATCCCAGTATTGATAGAAAGACGGAGAGCCGAATAGTACTGCCCAGCAGAGGCAGTGTGACATAGAAAGTTGCCTGCCGGGAACTTGCACCATCAATGCGCGCCGCCTCAATCAGCTCAGCCGGAATATTCTGCAATCCCGCGACATAGAGGACGAAGTGAAACCCAAAATACTGCCAGCAAATCGCGACGAAAATCGCGTAAAGAACAGTACGCGTATCAGCCAGGAAAGCTGGAGGAGTTGCGCCTGGATTGAATTGTCTCAGCAGATCCGCGACAAGGCCATTTGACGGATTGTAGATAAATGACCAGATCAGGCCGGTAACGACCGGAGCCAGGACATACGGCAAGAAAAAGACGGTGCGGAAAAACGTGCGGCCAGGCATCTTCCGGTTTATCAACAATGCCAGCAGGAGCGCTGCCGGTAATTGCAGGAGCAGTGAAAGTACGGCAATCAGGATATTATTTTTTATCGCTTGCAGGAAAATCGGGTCCTGGAATAGCGCCTGGTAGTTTTTGAAGCCGATATAGTCTGCGAGGCTTCCCAGTCCATTCCATCGATAGACGCTATAGTGAGCGGCCTGTATGACGGGATACACGACGAATAGAAAAAATAGCGCCACGCTGGGGAGAAGGAAGAGGATAATAGTGACATCTCTGCTCCACTGCCGCCGGATGCGCTGGGTGAAGATACCTGGATGCGACACAGCCTTTTGAATGGTGAACCGCACAGAAACTATACTCCCTTCTCTTCCATCTGGTGGATGAGACACTGTTATAATAGTGTAGAGGCTGGCGAGGTAGTTTGCTATCTCGCCAGCTTGCAATGGAAAACCTGCGATGAGTTCCCCGGCGGCTCTCTGCTTTATCAGCCCCCGCTGGTAGCCGCGGTATTGATTGCCTGGGCGACCGCCATTGGATTTGCGGTCCCTGCAAAGAGTCCCTGAGTCTGATCGTTCACGGTGGTGCCTACAGCCGGTGACATAAACTGGTCGTAGTAGAGCTGGTAATAGGGAGCGCTTGATACAAGTTGCGCTACGGTTTTCAAATTTGGATCGGTGACTCCATCAAGCGCAGCCGTGACAGGCGGTAAGAGGGCACCCTTTTGTGCCAGGGCGCGCTGGTTGTTAGCGCTTGTCAGGAATTTGACGAAGTTGATCGTTTCCGCGGGAGCATTCTTGCCGATGCCGAATCCATTCCCACCCCCCAGTACGTCGGTCGGGTTGCCCGCCTGGTTCGGCAGCGTCGGGAATGGGAAGAAGCCGAAATTTGGCCCTTTCTTATCCGTGGCGGAACTGGCGTCATTGCTGGGTGCCCATTGGCCCATCAATTCCATCGCCGCCTGGCCATTGCCCATGATGGGTCTCTCATCAGTATCATAGCCGGAGCCCAGGAACCCATTCTGAAATGGACGCAGCGCGGTGAGCTGCTGGAGATAGGTTCCCGCCTGTACGAATGCCGGATCGGTGAACGAACCACCATTACGACTATACGCCTTATTAAAGGCGTCTTTGCCACCGAGACGGACGGCGAAATACTCCCAGTAGAAGGCGCCGGGCCATTTGTCCTTCTCGCCGAGAGCAATTGGCGTGATACCCGCCGCCTTGAGTTTCTTGATAACGTTCACGAAATCATTCCAGGTCACAGGAGTTTGCGAAATGCCTGCTTTCGCAAACAGGTCTTTGTTGTACCAGAATCCGACAGCTCCAACGTCCCAGGGGACGCCGTAATACTTGCTCTGATAGCTATACAGCGAAAGGGCAGCAGGACTGAAGGTATTGATCCACCCACCGGACTGCAAATCCGGGGTGATGTCTTTGAGTAACCCGGCTGCGGCATACTGTTGTAAGACACCGCCTCCCCAACTCTGGAAGATATCGGGGGGTGTGCCCGCCTGCATTGCTGTATTCAACTTGGTTTTGAACGGATCGTTCGCTATGACGGTGATCTTGATGGTCACGTTAGGATTTGACTGCATGTACTGATTGGCAAGGTTCTGCCAGGCAGACAGGAGAGGGTCGGTGGTACTGATATGCCACCAGTTTATGGTGACTTTGTTAGACCCGCTCGGACTCGTATTTGAACCACTGCCACAGGCGACCAGGACAACTGCCAGAATCGCCAGCAAGGATAAAAGCACGCGATAACGTTTCATGGTTGGCTGTGCTCCTTTAAGGATGAACTGCAACGTTGCACACTACAGGTCGATGGATCACAGGAAATCGCTATGGCATCTATCAATCAGAATGGGTATACTTAGTATCGGGTATTGGCGACTTTGCACCTCGATATGCTTGACAGTGCATCAGGCTGGAGTCGCCTTCTGCTTTTGCTCCTTTCCCCCGAGTGTAGAATCAGGAAAACACCGCCTCGCGCCATGCATCCATCGTTTCCTGGGCAAGCCAGCCTCGATCGGCTGGTCACTATGGAATACTTCTACAAGGGACTGCGTTCTATCAAACGCTTACATCAGGCAAGCGTTGATTTGGCTGGTGGCTGGCACGATTGCCGGATAATCAATTCTGTTGGTAATACAATCTGTTTGATGGCGGCATCAGGCTGGTTGATATAGGTAAAGAGCAGTCGGGCTGCGGCGCGTCCCATCTCGGCCAGTGGTTGGCGCACTGTTGTGAGCGATGGATGAACCTGCGCGGCCTGCGATATATCATCAAACCCCAGGATCGAGATGTCGTCAGGAATACGCAGTCCGCGATTGCGTACCGCCTCCATTACACCGAAGGCAGAAACGTCGTTGGAAGCGAAGATCGCTGTCGGCGGTTCAGCGAGATTAAGCAGCTCATTAGCACAGGAAAAAGCCTGCGGTTGGAGGAAATTTCCCTCACATATCAGTGCGGGATCGGCGGGTAGTCCTGCATCGCTCAGTGCCTCGTGATACCCTGCCAACCGGTCGCGCGCGCACCCCAGTGTCAAATCTCCCGTGATAAAGCCGATACGGCGATGACCGAGCGTGATGAGATAGCTGGTGCCGTCATATCCACCCTGCTGGTTGGTGGCACCCACCGATGGAACATCAAAGCCCAGCCCCTGGTGATCTACCAGGACATGGGGGAAACGGCGATGACCCAATGCCTGGAGATAGGCTTCAGCGTTGCGTGGTAAGACGAGCAAGAGTCCATCGACCAGGTTGCGGGTAACTTTCGCGACGTAGGCCGACTCGCGCCCTTTACGGCGATGAGTGGTATAGAGCATCAGGTCATACGAGATTGCCGCTAATTCGTCATCGACGCCGCGCGCGATCTCGTCGAAGTATTCAATTGAAAGACTATGCACAAGCAAGCCGATGATATGTGATTTACCTCCGGCCAGGCTGCGCGCCTGTAAATTTGCCACATACCCCAGCTCAGCCATAGCGCGAAGCACCCGTTCGCGTTTATCAGCGCTCACTCCCTTGTTGTTAATCACGCGCGAGACAGTCGAATAAGAAACACCGGCTTCGCGCGCCACATCATAAATGGTAATATCTTGCGGTGATATGGGAGATTTTTGCATCATAGAATCCATTCCTCGCTTTGCAAGCGCTTGCAAATTGCTGATAAGAGAATACCAGACGAATGAAACAATTGTCAAGCCTTTTTCGTTTATTCTGGCATATTGGGGCTTATAATTGTCATAACTGTTTGACGTTATTGCAAGCGCTTTCAGTAATCTATTGCAGCCATGGCAAATGTAACTCGAGAACACAGCCTCACTGCTCTTGCGTGGAATGCCGGGGTATGATACCCTGTTTTGCGATATACACAGTGATGATATTCAAGCAGATTTAACGGGTGAACATCTATGCCAATTGTGAGTGTTATACAGGTCGGGAAGTCGTTTGGGGCCGAGCGTATTTTTGAGGGTGTCAGCTTTCAGATTGATGAGCATGATCGTATCGGGCTGGTTGGCCCCAATGGAGCAGGCAAAACCACACTTATCAACCTGCTGGCCGGGCGCGAAGAGGCGGATGAGGGTAATATCGCGCTGGCTCGCACTATCCGCACCGGCTATCTAACGCAAATCAATGATTTTCATCCAGAAAACACGCTGCGTGAAGAAATGCTGACCGTCTTCGACCTGGTGCGTGCGTGGGAACGCGAGCTGGGAGAGCTTGCACGACAGATTGAAGATGCCGCGACACAGGCGGACACAGCCGCGCGCGAACAGATTTTACAACGCTATGCAGACCTGCAGCTGCGGTTCGAGCACGCCGGAGGCTATACATACGAAAATAAGGTAGATCAGGTGCTTGACGGACTGGAGTTTACACGCGAGCTACAGGAATCGCCCGTCAGCCATTTGAGCGGCGGCCAGCAAACACGCGCCGCGCTTGGCAAATTGCTCTTGCAAGAGCCTGATCTGTTGTTGATGGATGAGCCGACCAACCACCTTGACCTGGCCGCCCTGGAATGGCTGGAAACCTATCTGAATGGTTGGAAAGGCGCGATGGTCATCGTGGCTCACGACCGTTACTTTCTCGATAAGGTGGTATCGCGTACCATTGAGATGGCTTTTGGGCGTATTGAAGAATATCCGGGCAATTATACGCGCTACCTGCAACTACGCGAAGAGCGTATGGAACGTCGCCAGCGCGAATACGAGGCGCAGCAAGCGCAGATCGCGCATACCGAAGACTTCATCCGCCGGTATAAGGCAGGTCAGCGCAGTCGCGAGGCGCGGGGCCGTCAGAAATTGCTGAATCGCCTGGAGCGCGTGCAACGCCCGCAAGATTTCCCCGAGATGCAATTTGAGTTTAACTCCGTCGCCAGCAGCGGCCAGATGGTTTTCTCGACGCAAAAACTCGTGGTAGGGTTTCCGGCGGCTGCGGCTGGCGATGAACCGAAGGCGCTGGTGCGGGTCGCGGACCTGGAACTGCTGCGCGGGGATCGTGTCGGGCTGCTGGGACCGAACGGGGCTGGCAAAACGACCCTGTTGCGTACCCTCATCGGAAATATACAGCCGTTGAGCGGCCATGTCTACCCCGGCCATAACGCGCGTATCGGGTACTTCTCTCAGACGCATGAAGGTCTGCATCTTGAACGCACCATCGTGGATGAAATTCGCCAGGTTAGCGTGTTGAGCGAGGATGGAGCGCGCAGCTTTCTGGGACGTTTCCTTTTTAGTGGCGACGATGTGTTTAAGTCGATTGGCTCATTGAGCGGCGGGGAACGCAGTCGCGTGGCCCTGGCGAAATTAACGCTGCAAGGCCCGAATGTCTTGATACTGGATGAACCAACCAATCATCTTGATTTGCAATCGCGCCAGTTTCTGGAAGAACTGCTTGGTGAGTTTGAGGGGACCCTGCTCTTTGTCTCGCATGATCGTTACTTCATCGATAGCCTCGCTACAAAGGTCTGGGTGATCGAAGACAGCGTGCTGATCCCCTGTATGGGGAATTATACCGAGTACCGGACGCGCAAACGTCCAATCGTGCTCGATGTGCCTGAGCCAATCAAAAACATCACAAACGCTCCGGCTCGTGTGAAAACAAACCCCTCGCCCTCCGCATCCGGGCAAAAAAAGCAGGCTAGAGTCAAAGTGCGTTCTATAGAAGATGTTGAGCGTGAGATTGATAAAGCGGAAATGCGTGTAAAAACGTTGGAGGATGAGCTTGCGCAGGCCGCGTTGAAGGGCGATGCCGCGCAACTCACACAGCATTACGCTGATTATGAACAGGCCAAAACGCGGGTTGACGAGCTTTTGATTGAATGGGAGCAGCTTGGGGCTGCTTCATAGTATGTGGGGGGAGCCAGGGCGGGGGGGCCGCAGGAGCGGCGAAGCCCGTACCCTGTACGAAAGTATGTTGTGCGGTATCGTTTTACCGTGCAGGGTAGGGGCGGGGCTTCGCCGCTCCTGCGGCCCCCCCGACCTGTTTCCTCCTCACACCAAGCACAATACCGCTTATAAATCCGCCTACTCCTAATAGTAGAGGCAAAATGGCGGCGGCTAGCAACCAGAAGACCATGAAAAGTACGGGTACAATCAGTGGAGGGAAATTGACCAGTTTATCTATGAGTGTGTGATAGCCAAATTTGTAGATGCCGCCCAGGATGCCTGCCGAAAGCAGGCAAAGCAGGATTGTAAAAAGCAATCGTCCAGCACCGTGCAGGAAGGCTCCGCGCGCGGCAAGTATGCAAAGAAGACTGAGTCCAAGACTCTCGAGAATGAAGCCGATGATGATAGGCAAATGAGGTTGTAGAACGAGTATGGCCGCGCCCGCGCTTCCAATAAAAAGCGCGAAAACTTGCAAAGCCGCGCTCAATAAAAACGATTTTGCTTTATTGCGTTGAGGTACGCTCTCTGATCGTGATGTGGATGGTTGCCCTGTGGTATCAGGGGGTCTCGCGAGGCTTACTTTAATGGATTCGCGGATGGCTTGCGCCTCTGGATTTTGCGGGTTCAGTGCAATGGAACGCTCGATAGCTGTTGATGCTTCCACTGGCCGGCCTGTGTTCATGAGCAGCGCGGCTTGCAAACTCCAGGCCAGGGCATTGTTTGGATCGATTTGAAGTAACTGCTCAATGGTTGCTAATGCTTCCGGGAAGCGACCCGTCGAGCCAAGAACCTGGCCTTTGAGCGTGAGAGCATCGACGTAGGTAGGGTTCATTTGAAGTACCTGTTCGACCAATCCCAGCGCTTCGGGAATATTCTGCATCGAAATGGCCTGACGGGCTTGCAAAATAAGCTTCATGCTTTGCTGCTGGCGATTCAGTTCCATAACTGAGAGGGAAAGCTGTCCAGACGTAGAAATTGATGGAGAAAGTTGATCTGTAGCGGTGCTACCAGCAAAGCGCGCGGGTTGTTCGACGAGCGGACCGCTCTCGCCAACGCCCTGGTAGGTGAATTGGCCGGTTGATGAAGCGGATGCTCTCATGGTGGCGAAAGAAGGAACGGCGGGAGAGAAGGCTGGCAATTCACCTACCAGCACGATTGGGCGCGGTTCCTTACCGTAAATCTGGGGCATATGTTGCGCGCCCGTTATACGTGTGTTGTAGGCATACAGGTGTTGCAGGGTAATTTGTCCTGTCACAGGGTCCTTCACCGGGCCGCTCAAGCCTATCACGGTATGGTACAGAGCAGCTCCCAGACCCTTTTCTCCTACTTCGGGTGCCATATCATTGCCCCGGCAGGTGCAGTACACGATACGTCCCTGGCTTTGTTGTAAGACCTGCCGGAGAGTTGGCCCGATCAACGGCTGGAAATCGAAGGGCGATGCGCGCCGTTGATTCCAGGCAAAACCTGTCTGAAAGCAATCCAGCATCAGGATGACCTGGGCAGCGCGGCTTAACCCCAGCGCCTGGCGGGCCAGGCTAGCAAGGGATATGGCGCTGTCCGGTTGCGAGAAGATGGTATTTGAACCAGCCAGGTAGGCCTCGCCGCTGGCTTCGTCAATGAAAGCGTGTCCGGCGAAATAGATGAAAATGAGGTCTCCTGGGTCTGCCGCGTAGACACACAGTTGCATGAGCTGCGCTTCCAGCCGTTCCTTCGTCGCTTCCTGGCCTACTATAACATTCACCTCAGCAGGATTCCACATGCCGCCACGCGGGTCCAGTAACCACTGCGCGAATGCCTTCGCGTCCGTTTCCGCGTATTGGAGCGGGCGGAAAGTCGGGTCTTGATAAGTATTGATGCCTACATATAATCCCAGGCGTCTGCCCACAGATGAACTCCTCAAAAGCTATTCTTCTGCTCATATTTTACAGTATTTAACACAACGCAAGCGTGAAATGGCGTGTTCAAAGTACTTTTGGTAACTATTCCTGATACAGTGAAGTTCCGCTGTCATCCCTTCGCTGCGCTCAGAGCTTGCCCTTGAGCGCAGCGAAGGGATGACAGCCATGGCGCTCAGGATGACAGTCGTGTGGGAATTCACATCTCTGGGGACAAGCCCCGCATTATTTAGCCAGGATATTGTATACTGCGGTGCGAAGATTGTGCTAATTGTTGAACAGGCATCTGAGGGGAAACGCGCTCATGCCTCGCACTCTTGGAATTACGGGAAATATCGCCAGCGGTAAAACTGCCGTGGGGAAAATGCTGCTCGAAATGGGCGCGGAGCGCTATATCGATGCTGATGCAGTGGTGCATGGCCTTTATTTGAGCGGTCAGCCGGTAGCGGTGCAGGTCGCGCAGGTGTTCGGCTCCATGGTACTCGCGCCCGATGGCAGCGTTGATCGCAAAGCGCTGGGCAACATCGTATTTCAGGATACCGAGGCGATGCGGCGTCTCGAGGCAATCGTACATCCAGCCGTTGGGCGGGCCATTGCGAACGAACTGGGGGCTGTCAGCCCTGTGGGAATTGCTATCATTGATGCAGTCAAGTTGCTCGAGGGCGGGTCCGGGGCGTTGTGCCTGAGCAAGTGGATGGTGATATGCGCGGAAGAGCAAGAAATGGCGCGTCTGATCGCTCGGAATGACCTGAGTCCCGGCGAGGCGAGGGCGCGACTACAGGCTCAGTCGCCAGTGAAGCCGAGGTTATCCCTGGTAGATGAAGTGATCGATAATAGTGGTTCGTTGGAAGAGACTCGCCGGCAGGTTGCGGCGGCCTTTGAACGCTTCCTCAAACGATTTCCAGTGTAACGCTCAAACCTATTGACATCGTTCAGGGGGGTGCGTATAATCTGCTCATCTATATGGAGGGCTAATCTAAGCATTGCCAGTCACACTGTCTGCATGATAAACCAGAGGGGAATGTAATTTCACTTACCTGAGCAATTTCAACTTGAAAGTGGTGAGATTTAAGGACTTTCTGACGTAATACCGTAAGAGGGGAAATTGCTTATTCATTCCAAAGGTGAGCGCCTGCACCCTCACAGAATGTGTTTTATCTAGTAGAACTGAAGGAGGCTGACTATTTTGAAGAAAAGATGGTCACGTATTTTTGCTCTGCCAATGGGCATCTCAGTATTGATGCTGCTTCTGGCTGCCTGCGGCGGTACAGGAACTACCGGCTCGACGCCCACCGCCACCGGTAATGTCGTTATCAAGATCGGGACCGAACTGCCCGTCAGCGGTGGTGACGCCTCGAGCGGTAAACCGGCCGAAAATGGCGCGCGTATGGCTGTCGACGAAGCCAACGCTGCGAATTTTATTCCTGGTTACAAGCTGGTATTTGATCCGAAAGACGATGTGGGCGCAGGTGGTGTCCATGATCCGACCGTCGGCGCTACTAACGTTACCTCGCTGATCAGCGACGCGCAGGTCGCGGGTATCGTTGGTCCGTTCAACAGTAACGTGGCGAAGGCGGAGATGCCTATCTCTAACCAGGCCCCAATCGTGCAAATCAGCCCGTCCAACACTAATCAGTGTCTGACGAAAAATAGTCCCCCCGAGATTGGCTGTACCGGTTCGAACAACTTGATTGCGACGTTGCGCCCAAGTGGGAAAGTCACCTACTTCCGAATCGCCACCACCGACGATCTCCAGGGTTCAGTCGCCGCAGACTTTCTCTATAAGACACAGAACTACCGCACAGCCTATGTAATTGATGATACTGAGACCTACGGCGTTGGCATAGCGATCCAGTTTATCAAACGGTTCACGGCTGATGGTGGCAAGATCCTCGGTCACGATAGCATCAAGAGCACGACGGACTACAGTGGTGAGTTGACAAAAGTGGCTGCGACGAAGCCCGCTGTCCTCTTCTATGGCGGTGTTGACTCTACCGGTGGCACACAGATTCGCAAGCAGATGGTATCCACTCCTGGATTGCAGCAGACCCCGATGGGCGGTGGTGATGGTATCCAGACCGGCGCTTTCGCAACTGCCGTAGGGACAACGAGCGGCGGCCCGGTCTTCAGCACCGTTGCAGCCATCGACGCGACCAAAGTTCCATCTGCCGCAACTTTTATCCAGAACTACACGGCCAAGTATGGTGCGTTAGGCGCCTATAGCGCGGGTGGTTATGATAGCGCGAAGATCTTGATTAACGCGATCAAGGCTGCTATCGCGGCAGGCGCGAAGCCGCCCACCAGTTCGAGCGACAGCGCGGGGGCGCAGACATTCCGCCAGGCTGTGATTGACCAGGTGGCCAAAACGAATTACAATGGCGTCACCGGTCACCAGAGCTTTGATGCGAATGGCGATACCACCAACAAGACCATCTCGGTCTACCAGTTGGCCGCTGTCAGCGGCGCGCCTGGCTGGAAGTGGGCTTCCGCGATAACCTTGCCGTAATCACGAGCTAGTAAACTTATCCGGTCAGGCTCTCTTGCTTGACAAGTCGGTCAGTTATCGAGTTGGCTGGCGAATGTATACAAGGCAAGCAGGGTTTCGCGCCAAACAAGTGTATGGCGCAAACCTTGCCTGCTCTTGTTTTATCTGATATGATAAAATCCAATTGAAGAACTTACGCGCACTTTTGTAGCTAGTAAGGAGGGCCGCCGCTTACTATGACGCTTTTTATCCAATTAGTGCTGGTCGGAATCATCAGTGGCGCTGTTTACGCGCTGATTGCCCTGGGTTACACGATGGTCTACGGTATCATCGAGCTGATTAACTTCGCTCACGGTGACATCTTTATGATGGGTACCTTTATCACCATCACTATATTCGGCGCGTTTCATATCACCGATAATCCCCCCTTTGGCATGCCGATTGTACTGGCCATGATCGTAGCTTTTGTGGCTTCGACAGTTCTGTGCGCGCTTCTCGGCGTGGTGATTGAACGCATCGCCTATCGTCCATTGCGCAATGCGCCGCGCCTGGCTCCCCTGATCTCGGCCATTGGCGTCTCATTGGTGCTTGAGGATATCGGTAAACTCTGGAAGGGCCTCAGCCCTATCTCTCCACCACAGATATTTAACACTGTTCTCTACATTGATAAGATATCGATTAGCGTCACTGATATTATCGTGGTTGTCACCGCTGCTTTATTGATGGTAGCTCTACAGTGGATGGTGAACAGCACCCGCATCGGGCGCGCAATGCGCGCGGTGGCGCAGGACCGCGAAGCTGCTGCCTTGATGGGCGTCAACGTTGATCGCGTTATCTCTTTTACTTTTCTGGTGGGCGCGGGACTGGCGGGCGCAGCCGGCTTTATTTTCCTTCTGAAGTTCCCCACAACCACATTTACTATCGGATTCCAGCTTGGCCTCATAGCCTTTACGGCAGCTGTCCTGGGCGGCATTGGCAATCTCGTAGGGGCCATGCTTGGTGGCCTGTTGATCGGCCTGGTTGGATCGCTGGTCAATTTGATCCCCAATTCTGATGATGCGGCCGTGCGTGGCTTTGGCATCCCACACGGCGGCGGTGCATGGTCGCTAGCTATCATCTTTGCTATCCTGATCCTGATCCTGGTATTCCGTCCCTCCGGCTTACTTGGCCAACAGACTCCTGAGAAAGTATAAGGGGGGCATCTATGAGGGGCATAGTATTTGAAAGCGAGGCGTGGTGCTTATGGCTGTTCCTATAAATACAAGTAACAGGCTGTTCCTCCCGGCACGTGATACCCGCATGTTGTTGATTAAGTGGGTGGTCGCTCTACTTGTCCCTGTGGTCGTATTTAATTTTGTCTGGCAGGGCGACGCGCTTATCAATAATGTGATCCTGGGGTTCATCAATCCTGGTAGTTCGCAGGTGGCTAACGGGCAACTGGTAGAAGCTGTCGTATTTATCTTCATCTTTTACCTGACCTTGCTGGCGCTGTCTGGCTATCTCATGGCGGCAGATAGTGGTCGGCGTGGTATGATTGAGATCTGGGTTGATATTCTGATCTTCACTGTCCTACCTATCTTGCTTATCTCGGCTACCTCTAACCTGATTATTGGACTGGCGTTATGTGGCATACTCTGGCCGATTTACTTTATCCTGCGTAAGCGCATCCCGTTTCTTTCCTTTCTCAATCCACAATCTCTTCCCGCGCCTGAAAGCCTTCGTCTGGTTGATAGTGAACAAAGGGCAGTGATGTTGGGTCGCGCCAGAGCTGGCGGGTTCTGGTTTGGCAGCGCCCTGGCGATCGTCTGGTTAGTCGTCGACCTGATCTTCTATTTCTCCGGATCGTTGCCCGGCGAATTACTGCTCGTTACTGCCATCCGAACGGTCCTATTTCCCGTTGGCGGCTACTTTCTCGGCCTGTTGGGCGGCACGCTCGCTGTTCGACGTACCATCGCGGCCAACAATAACGGCAATAACGGTGGAGCTTCCAGTCGGAAGAAACAAAAAGAAGAACAAATCCTGGCTACCTCGCGCGCTCGTGAAGAAATTCGTGAAGAGGTGCCCAACGACCTTCCTTTGCGTAGTGCCGGCGCGAGGAATTTCTTCTTAATTCTTCTAATGGCGTTTGTCATCTTTTATCCGGTAATCGATCCATTCCTATTCGGCTATGGCACGGCTGGTCGTTTGAGCGGCTACAACGACGCAGGGTACTATGTCATTCTGGCGCTGGGTTTGAACATTGTAGTGGGCTTTGCAGGACTGCTTGATCTAGGCTATGTCGCGTTCTTTGCTATTGGCGCGTATGCCTGGGGTATCTTTGGCTCGACACAATTAGGTTTCATATCCCCAATTCACATTCCTCTCAACTTTCTTTCAGGGTTGTTCTGGCCCATGCTGCTCGTCACGGCCCTTATTGCGGCTGGCTTTGGAGTTCTGCTTGGCGCGCCCACTTTACGCCTGCGCGGTGATTACCTGGCGATTGTGACACTGGGTTTTGGTGAAATCGTGCCGGTAGTTTTCTTGAACCTGGACAACCTTACAAATGGAACGAATGGCATAGTCGGCGTGCATTCCCCTGCTTTCTTCGGTATCCAATGGTCACAGGTTACGCCCATACCATACTACTACCTCATTTTGGCTTTGATCGGGCTAACCATTTTTGCTAATATTCGCCTGCGTGACTCCCGGCTTGGGCGCGCGTGGATCGCTATTCGCGAAGATGAAATCGCAGCTGCCTCATCGGGTGTCAATCTTGTGAGAACCAAGTTGTTTGCGTTCGGAGCGGGCGCGTTCTTCTCAGGTCTGGCTGGCGCTTATTACTCCGCGAAGTTGGGTGGGGTATCTCCCAGTACCTTCGGCTTTGGCGACTCGGTGATTTACCTGGCGATGGTCGTAATCGGCGGTCTGGGGAGCATTCCGGGTGTGATTGTTGGCGCTATTACGGTCTACTCTATCAACCTGTTTATCCTGAACTCGCTGGACTCACTGGCTTCCGACCCGACGAATTTCCTGTATGGCTTTAACCAGATCATAGTTTCCTATATTCCTGGTTTTACCTTTGGGAACATTCGTAACCTGGTGTTCGGGATCATCCTCATCATAATTATGATCTTCCGTCCAGAAGGTCTCATTCCAAGCGCGCGCAGGCGGCGTGAGTTGCGTCGCTCGCCCGACCTGGAATTGCTGGAGTTGGGAGCAATGGATGTTACAACTACTGATCCCGGCTTTGAAGCTGAAGTTCGCATTGAATAACGTCGAGCGGGAGAAAGAACTATTATGAGTGTTGAACAGGTACGTGACCATGCTGGCTTGCCCCTGCTAGACTTGCAAAATGTTTCCAAGCACTTTGGCGGACTGGCAGCCGTGCAAGACGTTAACCTGCAAATCTGGCCTGGTGAGATTATTAGCATTATCGGGCCTAATGGAGCGGGAAAAACCACCGTCTTTAATCTGATAACTGGCATCTATCGCGCATCTACTGGCGATATCCGTCTGGGTGGGGCATCAATAGTCGGTCTCACGCCTGACCGTGTGCTCAGGCATGGTA
>DAHVFL010000002.1 GCA_027316975.1 Chloroflexota bacterium
CGCATCCACCACTGTATGCGCGCCATCGGAGGAGCGCAATACGCCCTGGAATTGATGTGCAAGCGCGCCGCCTCGCGTGTCGCCTTTGGAAAACCCCTGGCCGAGCAGGGCGTCATTCAGGACTGGATCGCCCAATCCGAACTGGAGATCGAACAGGCGCGCCTGCTAACGCTCAAAACGGCCTGGATGATCGACACGCTGGGGAAGAAAGCCGCGCAAAAAGAGATCGCCCTGATTAAGATTGCCGCCCCCGAAGTGTTTACCAACGTGGTGAACCGCGCTATGCAAGTCTTCGGCGGCGCGGGTGTAAGCGATGATTTCCCCCTGGCTTCCATGTGGGCGCACGCTCGCACACTGCATCTCGCGGATGGTCCCGACGAGGTGCATAAACGCTCCGTGGCAAAAACAGTTATGCGCCAGGTAGCCCGGTCATAAGCAGGATTGTTAAGATCGCACCCCGTAACCGCGGGGCCATGGGGATGTCTCCCGAAATACGATTTGTATCGTGTTAAGAAGAAAGGACCTGCGCATGACTACGCTTCCGCCATTGATCGACGAACAGAGCTTGCAGCGCTATCTGGCCGGACGCATTCCGGGCGCAGATGGCCCTCTGCGCGTCGAGCGCGTCTTCGGTGGCCATTCCAACGAAACGTTTTATATCGGGCGCGACAACCAGCAATGGGTGCTGCGCCGCCCGCCACGCGGACCACTGCTGCCCACCGCGCACGATGTCTTGCGCGAGTATCGCGTGCTCAAAGCCTTGAACAGCACCAACGTTCCCACGCCGCGTGTTCTACTGGCCTGCGACAATGTCAGCATCACCGGCGCGCCGTTCTACCTCATGGAACGCAAGTACGGCATTGTGATCCGCGATGAGTTACCCCCTTATGCCAGCGACGCAGCCGCGCGCAGGACCATCACGAAAGCGTTGATCGACGCGCTGGCAGCCCTGCATTCTGTAGATTGGCAGGCGGTCGGACTGGGAGATTTCGGCAAGCCCGAAGGCTATATCGAACGCCAGATTCGCCGCTGGACCGGACAACTGGAGAAATCGCGCCAGCGTCCCCTGAACGATCTCGACACCGTGACGGCATGGCTGGTCAAACACATGCCCGCTTCGGGGCCAGCCACCATCGTGCATGGCGATTACCGCCTGGACAATAGCATGTATGCTGACGACCGGCCAGAACTGATCGCCATCTTCGACTGGGAAATGGCAACCATCGGCGACCCCCTGGCAGACCTCGGCTACCTGCTCTCCAACTGGCGCGAAGCCGGCGACCCGCTCCCGGAGTTTACGCTGGCAACCCGGCGCATCACCGAAACTCCCGGCTTCTACACCCGCGCGGAAATCGCTGATTACTACGCTCAACGCACCGGACGCTCAATCCGCGACATGGCCTTTTACGAAGCCCTGGCCATCTGGAAACTTGCCATCCTGCTCGAAGGCAGTTACCAGCGCCACCGCTCCGGCACCACCGACGACCCATTCTTTGAACAACTAGAAACAGGAGTACCCGGCCTCGCCCGCCGCGCGCTGGAAATCTGTAACTCCTCTCAAAAATAAGGAAAAAGAACAGGCTTATGCAAGACCCATTTCTGTTCCAGCGCGAGAACGCGGCTGAACTCTTCATCGTGCGTCACGGCGACGCCATCCCAGAAGCCGATGAAATCATTCCAAGCGGCATCTATGACGACCTACCACTCAGCAAAATCGGACGCCAGCAGGCCCAGGACCTGGCCGAACGCCTCAGCTCCATCCAATTCGATGCCATCTATAGCAGCCCACTGCTGCGCTGCCAGCAAACCGCCGCGCCCCTCGCCGAACGTCTGAACCTCACGCCCACCATTGTCGATGGTATCAAGGAGATCAAGTTGGGCAATCTCCGCCCCATGCCCGGCGATAAAAACGACCTGGCAGCTCTCTACCAGGCGCTCCAGGAACGCCAGCGCGACATTGTGCGCCTCGCGGGAGAAACCGGTCATTGGGATGCCGTCCCTGACAGCGAACCATCGAACGCTTTTCGCCAGCGTGTCGTCGCAGCCTTCGACGACATCGCTAACCGTCATATCGGCCAGCGCGTGATAGCCTTCGCGCACGGCGGTGTCGTCAACGCCTACGCCGCCGAAACGCTGGGCCTCGAACGCGACTTCTTCTTCCCGGCAGCCAACACCTCCATCACCGTCATACGGGTCGCTGGCAAAAAGCGCGTGCTGTACATCCTCAATGACATCGGGCATATCCGAAGAACGCAAATGATGCGCGGCTAATCATAACAGAAAAGAGTACTCTGCTCCCTCATCACATTAGCGCCTCCCACAGGTGTTAGAGGACCTCAGAGATGCGGCGCCAAAGATAGTACGTGTACTTTGATGACCGGTACGACCAAAGGGTTGGGTAGCAATCGGCATCTCTTTCCTCCTGGTGTGTAAGAAATAACTGGAGATTGTTTCTCTACGAACCCCGTCCCGTCGCCAATCCATAAAACAGCAGCGCTGCTCCGGCGAGCAGGATCAGCAGGGCAATCACCAGACCGGAATTAATGAGCAAGCTCAGGCGTTGGTCGCGCATGATCTTCCGGTTATTGCCTACCATCAGGATCAAGGCCACTAACACAGGTGCCAGCACACCTGCCAGCACATTAGCCCAGAAGATAAGCTGGATGGGATTGAAACGCAGCAGCGCAAGAGCCACACTTACTCCCAACGCCGCCGTCAGAATGAGATAGAAACCTTCATTCTGCCAGGGCTTCTTTGAGAGCGCGCCCGGCCAGCCGAATGTTCCGGCAACGGCGTAAGAGGTACTGGCAAGTAGAATGGGAATGGCGATCAGGCCCGAACCGATCAGGCCAATCGCAAACAAGTACGTCGCGAACGGTCCCAGCAACGGCTGCAAAGATTTGGCTGCATCAGCCGCCGTATTGATTTGCCCGTGATGCATGAAGATAGTCGCCGAGGTGCTGACAATGATAAAGTAGGCGACGATATTGCCACTGATAACCCCGCTGGCAATGTCCAGCGCAGCCGAACGGAGTTGCGTTTTCGTTGAACCGGGCCGCTTCTGTTCTTTCTCGCCCTGCACCTGCCAGAACATACTATAGGGCGAAAACGTCGCGCCCAGCAGGGCCACCACGCTGCTAATGCTGGCAAAACCAAAACCGATGTGCGGCACAAACGTATTGACGAGAACCGCACCCCAGTTCGCCCCTGAAAAAATAGCGGTGACGATATAGCTAACAAATACGAGGCTCAGGATGATGAAAATCTTTTTGATGGTTTCAAAGTTGCGATAGACCGTGATATACCAGAGTATGGCCGCGACCGGCACTACAAACCAGGCCCAGCTCACCTTTGTAATTAATTCGAAGCCGCTTCCGATGGCAACAAGGTCAGCCGCAATCAATGCCACGTTTGTTAAAATCAAAGCCACAGCAGCCACCGCCGCCAGCCAACGGCCATAGTATTCGCGCAGAATCGTGGCGAACCCCTGCTGCGTAATACGGCCAATGTGGGCACAGGCATACTGAATGGCCTGATACAGGGGAGTGGAAAGCAGTATCAACCAGAGCTGGCTATACCCATTAGTCGCCCCATCAACCGCGTAGGCTGTCACCGCGGACGAATCGTTGCCCGCCATGCCCGACAAAAAACCAGGCCCCAGGATACGCAGCAACTGCTTTCCCTTACTTACTGGTTGGGCCTGGTCTGCTTGCTCCTGATCGTCACCCGATTCTGGGGTGGATGGCTCTTCAGCGGCAGAAGCATTTTCCGTTTCTAACTCTCGCAGTCCTTCATGGGTTGGGACAACTCTCTCAGTTTCATCGAGCATCCCTTGCTCGTCGTCGGAGGACATCGCCTCCTTTTTGCCGCTGGCTTTCAGAGACTGCGTTTCTTTATGGCCAACATCAACAGTTACCTTACCCTGCGGCACGCCTTTTTCGGCGTCAGGATCGACAGACGTAACACGATCAGCAGGAATTTCCAGCTTTTTCTTGAAAACAACGCCTTTTTCGACAACAAGCTTCCCGACGTTGCCCTGATCGTCCAGGGCAACGCCGGTCACTTTCGGTTTACTGACATCCGCTTCGCCAAGATCACCCTGTGTCGCTTCCACATTCATGCCGGGTTCGATTTTCCCGGCATCGGATTTACGTTTCTTCAGGGCCATTGCGTCTTTCTCAATTGGCTTTGATGGTTCATCAGCCGCGCGCTATTGCTGCAACCGGCTGGCAATCTTTTCCTGCCAGAAATCGGCGAGTCGCCGGCGCGACTCTGAACCAGGCCAGGGAGTATAAAGCAGCGCCAGAGCCAGCCCGGTCAGCAACCCCAGGCGGAAAAAGAATTTGCGGCGCTGGCGTCTGCGAGCGGCGCGTTCCATATTAGATTGCAGCGAATCGCCCACGCCCTGAATATTCTTCTGCGCCTTCCGCAAGCTCTTGCTTGCGTTTTTAGCGCCTTTTCCCAACGCATCCTGCGCGGTACTCAAGCTAGACTGAAGGGCATCCGAAGTGACGGCCAGGCCAGCCTGCGCCTTATCTTGCAAATTGCCCTGCAGGCCCCGCATATTCTTACGAGCCTTCTTCAGATTCTTATTCAGGTTCTTATTCGCGCTCTTCACATTTTTTTGCAATGCCATCTGCGCCAATCCTAAACCCGCTTGCAAGGCATCCTGCGATCTCGCCAGCGCCGGCTGCACGTTATCCTGAAACTGGCCAAGGCCCTTTTGAGCCGACTTCCGCGCCTTTTTCAGTCGCTTTCTGGCTACTTTCTGCGTACCTTTCAGTGTATCCTGGGTAGCGCCCAGACTGGTGAGTAACACATCCTGGGTCTTTGCAATCCCGGATTGCACCGTATCTTGCACAGCAGAGGCCGTCGATCGTATGACTTGTTTCGCGTTCTCTGTCAAACTGCTGCCATTCAGCTGGTTGGTATCAAAAGCGTTCTTCATAGCATTTCCTCATTTCCTGTTCGTCGTTTTCACATACCACACACAACACGTTACAGCTTCTTATGAGGTTTCACAGTAACGATACCCCGTCCAAAATCGGGCATTATTAGTGCGTTTGCACGCGCCTGGCGCTCGCGCTGTGGCTGACAAGTTCGGCAGGGACAATGCGCGAAACCTGGCGACCCAGGGACTTGCGCGCAGTGATGGCCGGACGGGCAACGCGCTTTTTCCCGGTGAGGTTGGCACGATAGGCGGCGTGCAAGATGTATTCCGCCACGCTCGCCACTTTGCGCGGCACACCATAAAAACTGGGAAAGTCGTTAATGTCTACCAGCATAAGGCCCTGCGGCGTTTCCAGCACGTCCACTCCGTAAAGGTCAAGCCCGAACACTTGCCCCACGCGCTGCGCCAGTTTAAGCATTTCGCGGCTCACCGGTATTTCCGTCTCCTGTACTATACCGTGCAGGGGAGAGCTTTTGACGATAGCATGAACCTCCTGTCCTGTCACGTACAATTTGATGTCGTAGCCTGTGTTCTCAACGTAGCGCATGGCCAGGTAATAGCTGCTATCATCCAGCGTCAAATTCGCCATTTCTTCATACGTGCGCACCAGGTGAATATCCTGCATCGAAGTACCATTGCTTGGCTTCACCACTACCGGATACAGGTCACGCGGCACGTCCACCAGGGCGCGATAATGCCCCACAAAATACGTCGTTGGTACCGGCAGACCGCACGCCTGTGCAAACGCAACCGCAACCGCTTTATCGCGCACCAGGCGGATGGCGCGCGAATTGTTAATGGTCGGAATGCCAACAGCCTCCGCCGCTTCCAGAATAGTCAAACCCGGACCCTCTGAAACCGTTTTCAGCACATAGGCATCATAATTGGTGAGCGAGAGATCAGTCAGGCTGGTAACGGCTGCATAAGGATGTATTACCTCAATCTGATGACCCCATTGTTGCAACTGGTCCGCCACCACCATTGGCATCGGCTTGTGCGCATATTTCTCTTCGAGGATAAAGCAGAAGCGCATGGTGTGAATCCTCCTCCAAATTGTATAATCGTTCCCTGGAAAATAGTATACTCCTATTTTCGCGTTCAGAATAGGTTATGCTTCACATTTCCAACGTGATTTACACATCGTCCTGTTGCTCGCCTGCCCGCCAGTAGACCTCCTGGCTTTCACCCTGAGCGCAGCGAAGGGTCTGCCTCGCCGCACACAAAGATCCTTCGCTGCGCTCAGGATGACAGCCAGGGCAAGTCCTCTCTGCAAACCTCTGCTTTTATACGTCTAAGGCGCGACTTTCAACGCCAAAACGTGGTATAATAACGGCTATGAAGTTTCTACTATGCACCATAATCGCATATCGCATCACCACCGAACGCCTCCGTTCTTCAGGATATCAGTAGCGACACCCCTTGTGGGTGTCCCGTGCCTGTGTCCCATACATCTATGCGCCTTACTATCGTCTTGTCTGGTACACGGGACACCCACAAGGGGTGTCGCTACTTTCGGGTATCAGGAAGTCAATATCATGCAAGATCTGAATCACGAACTTACCCACCACCTGAGTGCAGGTGAGACGGTGGCCGTTGCTACCATTGTCAGGCGCAAAGGCTCTGTTCCACGCGAGGTTGGAGCGAAGATGCTGGTGCGTCGCGGCGGCGCTATCAGCGGCACCGTTGGCGGCGGCTGTGGCGAAGCAGACGTGTGGCGTGCCGCGCTCAACGTCATTGATACCCATCGTCCTACCATGGTGCAGGTCGATCTCACCGAAGAGATTGCCATGGAGAGTCAGGGCGTGTGCGGCGGCATCTTCGACGTGTTTGTGCAGCCCTGGCACGCAGCCTCCGGAGCGGAACGGCCAGCGATGCTTGAGATAGCGCAGGCTATAACTCACGCGCTGGAAAGCGAACGCGCCGTCGCGCTGGCAACCATCATCGCGGCTGGCGGCGCCTGGCGCGGGCTGGTTGGACGCTCCATACTCACGCATGAAAACGGCGAAACTATGGGTATGTTTACCTTACCCGGAGCGCCTGCTGAACTCGCTCCATCACAGCTCGCGCAATCTGCGCACACCTCCATCAAAAACGGCAAACCACACCTTGAGCGTATTGCTGCCCCTGGCGCGGGAAACACCTGGGCGGAGATATTCGTTGAGCCGTTTGTGCCACCGCCTGTCTTACTGATCGCTGGCGCGGGTCATATCGCCGCTCCCCTGGCAGCTATCGCCCACATCATGAACTATACCGTCAGCGTCACCGATGATCGCGCCTCGTTTGCCAGCCGCGAGCGTTTCCCCTCGGCAAAACAACTACTGGTGAGCGATATCGAATCGACCTTGAAAAACTACCCCATAACGCCGCGCACCCACATTGTGCTGGTCACGCGCGCGCACTCGCACGATGTGCAAGGTCTGCGCGCCATTCTCGACTCGCCCGCCGCCTATATCGGCATGATCGGCAGCCAGCGCCGCGTGTGGGCTGTCTTCAAACTGCTGCACGACGAGGGCATTGCGGTAGAGAAACTGGCGCGCGTGCGCGCTCCCATCGGCCTCGATTTTGGCAGCTCCACCCCCGAAGAAATCGCCCTGGGCATTCTGGCCGAAATCACCATGCTGCGTCACGGCGGAACCGGCAAAACCATGTCGGAACCGCTGCGCGAACGTTTTATGGAACGACTGCGGCGCATGGAAGATGCGAAATAACCCCGGTTTTGTGCGATTCCGTGTTGAAGCGGCCGGTGCTCTCATTGCCTGATACGCTTCTTCACAACTAATACGCATTTTCAATAGAACATTCGAGCAGAAATTGCTACGTAATAATACTGCTTGTGTTACGAAACAATCTTTGCGCCGTTTCCTAATGTTAGGAAGGGATTTAGTTTTAGATCAGTTGTAAAGCAGGCTCAGCGATAGGAGCATCATATACAATGAACCGCGATGGATATGGTGATAATCCCTATCGAGGAAACACGGGCAAATTGCGTATGGCTGTGACAAACGAACTCCTGCGTGTTATACGAGATATGCGGCACGTTGATGAACTATTTCAATGGTTATCCGAGGCTCTGGTGCAACACTTCAGTACGCAGGTTGCGCAAATTTGGGTGGCCCAGGTTGACTATCAAGGTCAATATTTTATGAAACTACACGTTTTATCCTCTCGGGACAACTCAATTCCTTATCGTGTCGCTCTCAGTAAGCCGTTTGCTGATCTGGCAGGAGAAATACGAAGCTGGCAAACCGAGCTTCCTCTCAGTCTCATCGGGAATGTATTTTCTTCTTTCCAGGCAAGTCTCCTGCAGCGCTATGGATTATATTACTGCTGCGCTGAGTACCTGAGCAGTAAAGGCCAACCTCCTCCCAGTGGTCAGGCCACATTCATGCCCCTGGAAGCTGTAGCGTTGCTCTTTTACAACCAGCTTCCTCATACGGATATCCCCAAAAGTATCAGCTATGTTTTGAGACTGGCTCTACAGCTTGCTGAGACGAACGGCATGTTATTGCTTCCCTCGAATGCTCAAAGTAATGTGTCAGGTTACAGGCACCAGGTTGCGCAAAAAAGTGCATCGCCTCTAGCTGACCTGGTTCCCCGGCGCGCGGAAGACACAGACCTGATGACAACCAGTAACCCCTTAGCCAGTCACAGTGTTATTGCGGATAAATTAGCCCGCCGTCTTTATAGAGAGATAGATGGCGGTAAAAATGTTCAAGAACTGTGTGATATAACCCACCTGGACATGAAAGAGGTCCGCGCAGCTCTGCGAGCTTTATTAAACGAGCGACGTATTGAGCTGATCGATTCAACCGGGCTGCTAGAAGATCCTTCATCGCTACTTAATGAACTGTAGTGTAATGGTAGTAACCAGACGAAAGTAGGAGTCTTATATCGATGAATGCCAATACATATGCTAACATCCGTGCCATAGTGATAGTAATCATAACCTTGTTTATCATGCTGCGCGCTTTCCGGGTCTATTCCGAGACGCGCAGTACTCGTTTGCTAATTCTTGGGTTGACAATGATCATGATTGCGTTAACCACGACAGCAGATACAATTGGCGAAAATATCACTTTTCGCCTTAACTCCTACTGGTTCAATTATTTTGGTCAGACCACGAACTTTACCATTTTTTTCTTGAGTCTCTTAAGCAGTTCGGAAAAATACCTGCGTCGCCTGGTACGCTGGCAAATCGTTCTCTCTGCATTACTTCTACTTCTATTATTGTTCGGACCTTCCATGCCACACTCATTTCCGAGCCTGGGCGTAATACGAGCAATTTTGAGCAGTGGCCGGTCTATTCCCTGCTTTTTTATCGCCTTCTACTATATTGCTGCCTTCTTTACTAAGGAGACGCGCTTCAGCTTACTAATGGGCGCTGGTTTTTTGATAGTCGCTTTTGCTTATTATATGATTTTCCCGCGCTATATCCTTCCGCCTCAGGAAACTATTCAGACAACGGGAGACCTTCTACGTATTTTTGGTTTTAGTACCTTGCTCGCTGCCCTGTTGTGGGGATGAGGTGTTAGATGCGCGATGCTCATTTTGATTTGAAACGTGGGGTGCAGCCAATGCAAGAATTCGAAGATGATGATACGGCCCGTTTACCTGTAGCAGGTAGAATCTCCGGTCCAGGCGGGAATGCTATCGTTAACAGGCAGCGCCCGATCTTTCTAGAGGACGATGTTGACAGGGAAGCATATTTTTTTGACTTCGACACTATTCCCAGAAGCAAGGTTGTATTACCGGTACTGGATGATGAGCTAGAGGATACGCTCCGATTACACGTGATAGCTCTTCCAACTCTTGCTCCTGCTCACAGCAGGACAGGGGCCTGGATTACCACTAATGGCCGATTCATCATCCTGGCCCGCATTCTTCGGATGTTCGGCTTTGGTTTTAGTAGCGTGCTCCTTGGTGTGATCCTGGCTGAGGCCGGGTTGTCATTTGCGCAGGTGAGCCTTCTACTTAGTGTTGCGCTTACTGGCAGCGTCATCGAAATAATCTTTGCCACACTCTTTGCTGATCGCCTGGGAAGGCGGCGTACCCTTGTGGGCTTTGCCGTGTTGATGGCTTTAGGCGGCCTGGCGTTCGCATTCTCGCATAATCTTATTGTGCTGTTGATAGCCGCGTTCTTTGGTACCATTAATCCCTCGAGTACATCAGAAAATACGCCGTTTATTGCTATTGAGCAGGCCATACTACCGCAAACCTGTGTGCCAGAACGCCTTACGGATGCGTTTTCTCGCTATAACCTGTGGGCGCAACTGGCAGGCGCCGCCGGTGGCCTGGTCGTCGCCCTGCCGGATATATTGCACCGCTTCCTGGGAATGTCGACCAGCCAGGGTGTAGATACGATGTTTGTTCTGTATGCATTGCTGGGGGTTCTCACTGCAGTTCTTTTTATCTGTCTGACTGAAAAGGTAGAAGCCGCGACTATTCAAAGCAATCCTTCTCGGACCAGAACCCATAAACCATTACAAAAAAAATCACGATCGAATGTTTTTCGCCTGTCAAGCCTATTTGTTTTAGATGCTTTCGCAGGCGGACTTGTAGTTCAGACTATCGTGGCATACTGGTTTCGGCAGCGCTTCGGTGTCTCGCTCAGTGCGTTGGGTCTACTCTTTTTTGGAGCAAATCTCGCGTCTGCTCTTTCGCTTCCCATCGCGGCCCGGCTTTCCAGGCGTTTTGGATTGCTCAAGACCATGGTTTTTACCCATCTGCCATCGCAATTGCTGCTTCTGCTGGTCCCATTTATGCCAACCTTCTGGCTGGCGGCGCTCTTTTTACTCTGCCGTCAATCGCTTTCAAAAATGGATGTGCCAACACGACAGGTTTACATTATAGAGTTAGTAAGCCCTGAAGAACGAACCGCCGCCGCTGGCATTACCACAATGGCTCGCAGTATCGCCACCTCGATAAGTCCACTTGCAGCCAGCGCGCTGCTGGCAAATTCTCTGTTTATGCCTGGTTTGCCATTTCTGGTAGCCGGCAGCCTCTCTACTTTCTACGACCTCCTCTTATATATGTTGTTTAGAAAAGTACCCATCGCGGGTGATGATGGAAAAACCATGAAAGTCGCAGAATGATGCTTCTGCTGTTCAAACAAAAGCGGGGTCTGGAGAGAATAACTGTCTCCAAACCCCGCTTTTATATCAGCAAGAGCAACTTAGAAGGTGCCTTCGAAGTTGCCGTCCTGCTGGGTATTCGGCCCACCGGGTCCATCGGTATCTGGACCCTCGACCTCGATGCTCTCGCTTTCGAGACCTACTGCTTCCATGAGTGTATCCTCCTTTCGTTCAGGATATCCGCGTAACTGTTTCGTCTACGCACTTAGAGCATACGATACATGCATGAGATGAATATGAAATTTACGATGAGATTGGAAATGGTGACGGTTGGCGCGGTAACATCGTAGTGCTTTGGTGCGCCACATCCACTGACAGTTGAGCCTGCACCAGCGCTGCGTAGGCTCCGCCATGCGCGAGCAGCGACATATGATTGCCTACCTCGACTACGTGCCCGTTGTCAACCACCGCGATGATGTCAGCCGAGCGCACGGTTGAAAGACGATGCGCGATCAACAGGATAGTATGACGTTTCCGTAGCAATTCAAGCGTCGTCCTCAAGCGTTCCTCCGCCAGCGCATCGAGCGCCGATGTTGCCTCATCCAGAACAAGCAGCGGCGCTTCACGCACAAGGGCGCGCGCGATGGCGACTCGCTGGCGTTGCCCGCCGGAGAGCCGGGTTCCACGTGCGCCGATCTTCGTATCTAATCCATCTGGCAATTTCATCTCGCTTATGCCTGCCTGCCGGGCAGCTCGCGCAATGATCTCTTCTTTCGCATCGAGGCGACCGTATATGATATTGTCTCGCACGCTGCCCATCAAGAGCGCGACATCCTGTGGCACCACGGCCAGCAATTTGCGTAACGCACCGCTATCAAATTCGCGCAGGTCATGCCCAAAGAACAGGAGACGCCCTTCGTCCGGATCATAGAACCGTTGGAGCAGGGCGACCGCCGTTGATTTGCCTGCGCCACTGGCTCCAACCAGCGCCACAATGGCCCTTGAAGGCACCGTTAACGAAAAATCATGCAAAACGGGTTGTCCAGACTTGTAGGCAAAGAAAACATGGTCAAAAATGAGCGCGGGAACAGGGCCTGCTTGCGGTGGAAGCACACGCCAGGGTAGCGTCGCGGCGCGTGGCTCGTCCGCGCTCTCCGGCAAGTCGAGTGTTTCAGCGATCCGCTCTGCCGCCGCGAAGCCTCCCTGCATGGTATTGCCCAGCCGGCTCAGACCGAGCAGTGGCGTGTAGAGTTGCCCCAGGTAGGCCAGGAAGATCACCAGTCCTCCAATGGTCAGCGTACCCGCGGCCAGCGCCTGCGCGCCGAAGTAGACGACCAGTACCGTTCCAACGGTGGCTACCACGTCGCTGACCGGAACGAAGAGGCCGCGCAGCCACGCCACGCGCAGCCGCGCCTTCCAGTGTAGCATCCCGCGTTCGCGTAGCCGCGTCTCTTCGTGTTCCATGCGCATGAAGGTCTTTACCAATCCAATAGCAGAGAAACTTTCCTCTGCGGTAGAAGTCAACTCTGCCAGGCGCGCGCGTACCTCACGCGAGGCAGTACGACTTTTGCGCGCGTACATGACCAGCGCGGCGAAGAGGAAAGGCAGGATCAGCAGGGAAACCAGCGCCAGGCCAGGGTCCAGGTAGAAAAGCATACCCGCGAAGACCAGCACCGTCAGCGCCTGCGTCAGACCATCCGTGAGACCGGAGACCAGCAGGTCTTCAACGGCCCCAACATCGCTCATCAGGCGGCTGATGCTTTCGCCGACGCGGTGTTCGCCATGATAGCGCAGAGAGAGGCGCAAGAAGCGATCATACAGGTGATGGCGCAAATCAATCACCATGCGCCCTCCCACGAACGCGCCGTAGTACTGATCCACGTAGTTTGCCGCGCCTTTGACCAGCGCAATCAGCAGGTACGCTCCACAAATCAGCAGGGCGAGCTGGCTGGTGGGCGACTGCGCGAGATTATCGATAATCAGCTTGAGCAGGTATATCTTGGCCGCGTTGAGGAGCGGGCGGATCAACGTCGCCAGGAAAGTGACGAGCAAGCGTCCGCGATAAGGTTTGAGTAACGAGAGGAAACGCCACCACAGGCGCATGTCAGAAAAGTCTTTTTTACCACGCATATGCTAACCATTCCAAATTATAACCCGAAAGTCGTGCTAGCCTTTGCTATCAGTCTGGCTATACGCATAGCATAATGCAGCAATATGAGGCCAACATGAAAAGAAGTAGAAAGCAGAGTATCCCGGAGGATTTTTTCATCGTCATCTCATTGATGTCACCTATAGTTACTGACAGGGTATTCCTCTTCCCCCGGCACTCTCGTGATGGTAGCGAATCAGGGCGAGCGTGAGTGCCTGGAATACTCTTTCTCATTACGGGAAACATAGAGCAAAGAACAGCAGGAGAAATAGAACAATGCAAAACTACTCGTGGTACCGGCGCGCTGGAGTGGCCGGATTCATTGGCATCATCGCCATCTGGCTGGTCGGCTGCGGCGCGGTAGTAACCTCACCCCCACCTTTGCAGGCAACAATATCGACCTCGGTCGTGAAGCCTTATCCAACGCCAGCCAGCGCGCAGTCGCTCTATAGCAATGCGCTTACCGCGCCGGCGGCAGGGTGGGCAAAAGGCCTTGAATGCGCCTTTACAGTCAATGGTCTGGTGGTGCGGCCCAATAACGGCCAGGCCTACATCTGTCTCGCGCCTACAGCTCCGCTCACGGATGTTTCAGTAAGCGTGACGGTACAGCAGATGAACAGTCCTTCCACCCACGCCTTTGGGATTGCTTTTCGCCATGCTGCGCCAAAGAACTACTACTTTTTCGGCATTGATGGCAAAGGCAGCTTTACCTTTACGACTGTCATCAACGATGTCAGTCATACGATTATTCCCTTTACCCCCAATGCCGCCATCCATAGTGGGGCCAATGCCATCAATCGCTTGCAGGTGATCGCCAGGGGTAAGGTCATCACCCTGCTGGTAAATGGCACGCCCGTCGGACAGGCGACGCTTTCAACCTTCGCGCGTGGCTCTGTCGGTCTGCGCGGTATTAATAACGGCGAGGTTATCTTTCAGCAATTGTCGATTGCGCAGGTGTGAGATGCCCTGAGTGTGTGGATATTGATGGGACAAGGGGCAGCGTTACCATGAAGGTGGAACCCTGCCCCATCTGGCTCTCCACCGTGATCGATCCGCCATGCGCCTGTATCACCCAGTGAGCAATCGACAATCCCAATCCACTGCCACCGGCTGCGCGCGACCGCGCGGGATCAGCGCGATAGAAGCGTTCAAAGATATACGGAACATCCTGCCCGGCAATCCCAATGCCCGTATCTCGCACGGTCAAACAGGCCACAGCGCCTCGCGCCGCGACGCCCAGCTCGACTGTCCCACCTGCATTGGTATAGGTGAGGGCGTTATCCACCAGGCCCATGAACACCTGAATAAGTCTCGCTGTATCACCCGACACGGTAGCTGGTTCAAGCGCGCGAACCTGAAGTTCGATGCCGCGCTCAATCGCCAGGGGCTCCATCGTGGCTGCCACATCAAAGGCCAGCAGATCAAGGCGCACCGGTTCGCGGTCGAGCGGCATCTGTTCCTCGTCAGCTCGCGCCAGCACCAGCAGATCGTTAATCAGCACGCCCAATCGTTCAGCCTCAGCATTGATTTCATGGAGCACTTCGCTATAGTCATCGAGATTGACAGGCTCTTCCAATGCTATATCAGTGATACTGCGAATGACGGTGACAGGTGTGCGCAGTTCGTGAGAGGCATCCGCGACAAAGCGGCGCTGCTGCGTAAACGCCTGGTCCAGTCGCCCGATCATCTCATTGAGAGTCAAAGCGAGGTCGTACACTTCGTCCCGAGAGCGGGGAACAGGAACACGCCGGTGTAAATCCCCCGCTTTGATCTCGCGGGCTGTGCGGGTGAGATGCAGTATCGGCCTGAATGCTCGCTTTGCCAGCCAGTAGCTGCCTAACGCGCCAAGCAGCAGGACAAAAGGAGTAATCACGAGTAAGGCCAGGTTGATACTTTGTAACGTGGCGTCTAATTGTGACAGCGACTCTCCGACCTGCAGCACTCCATAGATTGCGCCATTGTCAGTCAGCGCGACACTAATCATACGCACAGCTTGCCCGTTTTGTGCATTCACTGTTCCTTGCCAGGACGTGCCCTGCAGCGGCTCGCTTAAGCTCGCGGATGGTAGCTTCAGGGCGTGAAACGCGGGAGAAATATACGTCGTCTTTCCTTGCGCATCGAGAATGCGCACTAATGTACCGATATTCACATCTGACTGTGTACCCTGTGTAACGTTAGAACCACCGGTCGCATCTGTTCCAGTGGAGTTCGTGTTCTGGTTCCCAGGGGTCGCAGTGGTGTCAAGGCCCGGTAATTCCCCGGTGACATCCTGAATAACGATTTTACCGCTTTCGCTGGAAACGCCTCCAGCAATTTGCTCTGCGCGCAGCTGTAACGCGGAGTCTACGCCGGAGGCCAGGAATGCATGGAGCGTGGTGTAGAAAATGAGGCCAAATAGGAGAATGAGAAGCGCGAAGATAGCGGTGTACCAGAGTGTCAATTGGATGCGAATGCCAGGTGAGCGCGTCAGGCGCAGGTGTTCCATCATGATACTGGCTCCTTGAGTTGATATCCCGACCCACGAATCGTGTGAATCACATCCGGCTCATCAAATTCACAGAGCTTGCGCCGCAGGTATCGAATGTACACATCAATGACGTTAGATAGATGCTCGGCATCACAGTCCCAAACATGCTCTGCGATCATCGTCCGACTGAGTACCTGGTGTGGGTGTCGCATCAGATATTCTAATAGCCCATACTCTTTACTGTTCAAAGGAATGACGCGCTCGCCTCGCCGCGCTTCATGCGTCCCAGTATCCAGAGTGATATCCGCGAATTGTAATTCGACCGTCCTGGTCGCGCTCTCACGCCGCAGCAAGGCGCGTACTCGCGCCGCCAGTTCGCGAAAGGCGAAAGGTTTCGTTAAGTAGTCATCCGCGCCGGTATCCAACCCGGTTACGCGGTGATCTACTTCGCCCAACGCGGTCAGCAAGAGAATGGGCATTGTCCGTTTGTTACTGCGCAACTGGCGGCAGACCTCGAAGCCATTCAGACTGGGCAGGAGCACATCCAGCACAATGAGATCATATGGTGTAGTGGTGCCCATCATTACAGCGTCTTCTCCATCACTCACCACGTCAACGGCGTAATGATGCTTTTCTAACCCTTTTTTCAAACTGGGGCCTAAACGTGGGTCGTCCTCCACCACGAGAATACGCATATAGCTCAACCTTTCACATGAACTCTATCTATGAGAGCCGGTATCATTATCCACAGGATAAACTATAACATCTTCATTATGACACAAACGCCACAATAACACTCACATTATCTTTGCCGCCGCCCTCAAGCGCGCACCGGATCAGCGCTTCAACGACCTGTGATGGCTCTGCTACGGGAAGGCACATGATCCGTTCGAGATCGAGATCGAACACCATCTCCCAAAGACCATCCGAACAGAGCAACAGTTTATCACCCGCTTCCAGAGGTATTGTAAACGCATCAGCTTCCACCGTTGCCTTCTCACCCAGGTAGCGTACCAACTGGTTGCGTTTAGGATGCGTATAGATGTCAGCCGGGGTGATGACTCCCGCTTCGACCAGGCGTGCCACAACCGAATGATCGCGCGTTAGCTGGTGTAGCCTGCCAGGTTGGTGGTAGAGGTAAGCCCGGCTATCACCTACATTTACCACATACGCTGTTGAGCCAACCACCAATGCAGCAGTTATAGTAGTCCCCATATTCGTTTCTTCTTGCTGGTTATGCCGGTAGAGGACCTCATTCGCTCGCCGTACACTGTCCATCAGTAACTCCTGAAGCGCATCCGGGCTTAACGCGGCATTACCGAGGAGTAATGGTACAATGCTATTACTGATCACACGCAGCGCAAGGTTGCTGGCTTCTTCTCCGCGCATATGGCCTCCCATGCCATCGGCGACCATCAACACGCCAAATGATTGAAGTCGCTCTTCATACGTCTGGGTACCCTGGAAAGCAAACAGGCTATCCTCGTTGGGTCTGTGCAGCCGTCTGATGCCGGGATTCAAACCTGTTCCAACGGTCAGCTTCAATTGGCGATTCTGTTGAGCCAGTGTTTTGTATGGTAAGACTTGCTCCATTAGCATAGTTCTCTCCTGACTGTTCGACGATGCATCTGAGAGGCTGGCTCTCGATATGGCTCTTTTTCTCTTCGTATTGATGTTCTTCAACGGATTGGCGCGGGCGCAACAGCCTGGCGACAGATTTCATCATCGTATGTTCCCAGGCTTCGTGTAGTATACTCCGCCATCCAGTGCCATGCACCCATGCTAGAGCCAGCAGGATACGTGGTAGCGCCTGCCCTTCGCTGACGATTAAGTAGCGAGGCTCCCATGCCGGTTGAAACTTTGCTTTGAAGGCGTAAAGGGAACGATATGTATCCAGCACGATTCCTCGCCGGTGCAAAAAGGCCGCGCTTCGTTCAAGACGAGACGTTGCTTTGGCTCTCTGCTCGCACCCGGTAGCAGCGCGTGTTGCTGTCAACGCTTCACCACCCAACCCTAAGCATACCTGTAGAAGATGAGACCTGCATGAAATGCTAAATATTTTCATGTTGATCTGAAATTTCATCTCCATCTCATAAATGTGCTGTATGTTAAAACTTCTACTCATCCTTATACGCGATGTTTACCGTCATGTCAGGAGAAGCTCAAGCGTGAAAGTGAGAAAAGCAGAATTGTCGAAAGGTGATTTACATGAAAAAGTACACAGTCATTGTGGTGCTAGCTCCTGGTATCTTCATCCTCTCTGGATGCGGGGGAGCCAGCTCTACACAGTCCTCGTCAACCCCCGTTTCTACGCAGCCAACAACGTCATCGACGGAACAACCCGTACCGGTTAGCAGCGGCGCGCAGATAACCGGAAGCGATATACCCGATACGCAGGCATTCGTAACCTACGTCTCTTCACAGGGCAAATATCAGTTGGAGGTGCCAGAAGGATGGGCGCAAAGTGCAAGCGCGACAGATGTAAACTTCGTCAGTAACCTGGATGGGTTGCAGGTCGCCCTCACAAGCGCTGCCACACAACCAACGGCCAGCAGCGTGCGTACCAACCAGGCAGTTACCTTGCAACAAACCGGCAGGGCCGTGCAAGATATTAAGGTGCAGGATGTGCAGCTTAATGGCGGGCCAGCCGTCCTGATTTCCTATACCTCGAACTCCGAGCCTAATGCAGTTACGGGTAAGCAGGTGCGCCTCGAAAATAATCTCTATCTCTTCTATAAGAATGGCAAACTCGCGACCCTGATCCTTTCCGCGCCGGTGGGTGCGGACAATCGCGATCAATGGCTACGTATTGCCAATAGTTTTAAGTGGGTGTAAATTATGAGCGTTTTGGAAGCCTTTGATCTCTACCGTTTTTATCACACTGGCGAAGATGAAACGTTGGCTCTGCGAGGCGTAAGCCTGCATGTTGATGCAGGCGAAATGGTGGTCGTGATGGGGCCTTCTGGCAGTGGGAAATCTACGCTACTGTCCTGCCTTGTCGGGTTGGACGAACCAGATGGCGGGCATGTTGAGTTACTGGGCAAGCGGCTGACACGCAGACCCGAAGCAGAGCGAGCCGCCATGCGAGCGGCCGAAATTGGTATCCTGCTCCAGTCGCGCAATCTCTTCGAGCATCTCTCTGTCACCGATAATATGCGTTTGCAGATGCATCTCGCGCATAAATTTAACAGGCAGCGCCTTGACGACCTGGTCGAGAAAGTTGGTCTGGCGAATCGTCGTCATGCGCGACCAGCGCAGCTTTCCGGCGGCGAAGCCGCGCGCGCAGGCCTGGCAGTCGCGCTCTCTACCAATCCAAACGTGTTGCTGGCCGATGAGCCAACCGGCGAGGTTGACGCGGAGACCGAGCAGGACATCCTGCGTCTATTAGCATCGCGCTGCCAGGAGGGGGGCGCAACTCTTATTGTTACGCATAGCGACGCCCTGGCCGCGCGCGCTGATCGCGTTGTGCGTTTATTCGATGGGAGGGTTGTCAATGGATGAAATGCTGGTCCATATGGAAAATGGCGAGCGAACCTACTCACGCGGTAAGACGCCTGTTGCAGCAGTAGTTTCGGCCACCTGTACCATTATGCCTGGAGATCGCATCGCCCTGATGGGTCCCTCAGGCAGTGGGAAATCTACCTTGCTGCACCTGATTGGCGGACTGGATAGCCTCACATCCGGCCGTCTCACCTGGCCGGCCCTGGGTGCGCGAGAGACCTTACGCCCCGCGAAGGTAGGGTTAGTTTTTCAGATGCCCAGCCTGCTTGCTCCACTCACGGTTGTTGAGAACGTAGAAATACCCCTGTTGCTAGGTTCGGGCAGCGCAGATAAGGCGCGAGCAGCAGCGCTTGACGCGCTTGAGCGCACAGGGTTGCGATCAATTGCCGACAAGTTGCCTGAAGAACTTTCCGGTGGTCAGGCGCAACGTGTCGCGGTTGCTCGCGCGCTTGCCTCTCATCCCAGACTTCTTCTCGCGGATGAACCCACAGGCCAGCTCGATTCCGCTACTGCGCGGCATTTATTCGATGTCTTGCTGGAATCGCTTCGAGGCACAGATACCGCGCTCGTAGTAGCGACACACGATAAGGTGGTGGCAGAGCGGTTGAATACCGTCTGGCACATGCAACATGGCATTTTGGAGGTAGCTGCGTAATGCTTACCATACTCTGGCTTAAAGGCCTATTCGCCTATCGCTCCGGGCGCTTACTGGGAGCGATAGTAGGCGTTGCGCTCACGGTTGCTCTGCTGGCGTCGATAGGCGTATTCATCGCTTCGAGTTCCGCGACCATGACCCGTCGAGCAGCAGCAGATGTGCCAGTGGACTGGCAGGTTCAGTTATCACCGGGCGTCGATGCCAGTGGAATTGCGAACGCCATTGGCAAATCTACCGCGTATACGGCATTAGAGCAAGTGGGCTATGCCAGTACCGCCGGTTTCAGCGCAAATGCCGGGGGAACGCTCCAGACGACCGGCCCCGGCAAGGTAGTTGGATTGAGTCCGAATTATCGCCAGCATTTCCCAACCGAACTGCGCTTGCTCATCGGGTCGCTGGATGGTGTGCTGGTAGCCCAGCAAACGGCGTCTAATTTGCATGTCACTATTGGTGATACGGTGACGATTCAGCGCGTAGGATTGCCTCCTGTCAAGGTCATAGTTGGCGGCGTCGTTGACCTTCCCAACGCCGATTCGCTCTTCCAGGCGGTGGGTGTTCCTGCAGGCGCATCGCCGCAAGCGCCGCCTGATAACGTCCTGATCCTGCCTGACACCCAGTGGCGCCAGGTATTCGATCCGCAAATAGCGGTGCGCCCCGATTCGGTGCGTATGCAGTTTCACGTTCGCATCACCCGTAATTTGCCGGCAGATCCTAATACGGCTTTTGTCTATGTGCAACAAATGGCGAATAACCTTGAGGCTCGCGTCGCAGGCAGCGCTCTAGTCGGCAATAACCTGGCGGCTCGCCTGGATAGCGTGCGCAAAGACTCGCTGTATGCCCTTGTGCTCTTCTTGTTCCTGGGAATACCGGGAGCCATCCTCGCGATGTTGCTGACTATGGCTGTCGCGGCTTCGGGCGTAGAACGCCGTCGCCAGGAGCAGGCGTTGTTGCGCACTCGTGGCGCTGCTACTTCACAATTACTCCGTCTGGCGGCTCTGGAAGCCATGATTGTAGGGGTTGGTGGCGTGGCGCTGGGAATCGCGATAGCCTCTATTGCTGCCGGGACGATTACGTCGGTTGGCCTGTTCGCGAGCATAACCAGCATCATCTGGACGGCTAATGCTTCACTTGTGGGTTTGATCCTGGCGGTGGTCGCTGTACTGTATCCTGCCTGGTTACAGGCGCGTAATTCGACGGTCATGGCGGCTCGTGCTGTCGTGGGACGCGGACGCAAGCCCATATGGCAGCGCGTCTATCTTGATGTGATCCTGCTGGTTGTGTCCGCCATTATCTTCTGGCGCACGGCCAGCACCGGCTACCAGGTTGTTCTGGCACCCGAAGGTGTGCCACAAACCTCGGTGGCGTATGAGACATTTCTCGCGCCCCTTTGCCTGTGGGTCGGCGTGGCCCTGCTCGCTATGCGCCTGTGTGGAGGTGGTCTTGAGCATGGCCGCCGCGTACTCGCAAGTATGCTGCGCCCAATCGCAAAAAAACTTTCGGGAATCGTTTCGGCATCGCTCGGCCGGCAGTACGTGCGCCTGGCGCGTGGCATTGTGCTGGTTGCGCTGGCCTTCTCCTTCGCCACATCGACGGCTGTTTTCAACACGACGTACAATGCGCAGGCGCGCGTGGACGCGGTACTGACCAATGGCGCGGATGTGACGGTGACTGGCTCAACGGCGTTTGCCCCCGGTAGTATGCTCTCACAGTTGAAAGCGTTGCCAGGAGCTACCGTTGTGCAACCGATGCAGCATCGATTTGCCTACGTTGGCAACGATCTGCAAGACATGTATGGCATCGATCCCGCGCGTATCAGCGATGTTACCAGCATGTCCAATGCTTTTTTCGCCAATGGGGATGCGCAGGCAACACTGGCCGCGCTAGCAATGCGTCCTGACGGTGTACTCGTCTCTCAGGAAACGGCAACCAATTACCAGCTTGCCGTGGGAGATCAAATCAACCTGCGCCTGCTCAGCGCCAGCGATCACCAGTATCACGCCGTGAAGTTCCACTTCCTTGGGGTGGTGCGAGAATTTCCTACCGCGCCGAAAGACTCCTTTCTGGTAGCCAATGCCAGCTATATCGCGCAGCAGACGGGCAGTAGCGCGGCGGAAATTGTGCTGATCCATACTACAGCTAACCCGGCAGACCTGGCGATACAGGTCCGGAATGTCGTAAGTGCGCTTGCTGGAGCCAGAGTTACCGACATTGGCACGACACAAAAGATCATCGGTTCCAGCCTCACCTCGGTAGATTTACGCGGTCTGACCAGTCTCGAACTCACCTTTGCCATTCTCCTGTTAGCAGGGGCAACGGGTCTCATCCTGGCGCTTGGCCTGGCTGAACGACGGCGCACCTTTGCGCTTCTCGCTGCTCTGGGAGCAAAGAGAAACCAACTGGGAGCGTTCCTGTGGAGCGAAGGTGCCGTGATTCAGATAAGCGGGGGTATCATTGGGATTGCGCTGGGCTTTGGTATCGCCCAGATGCTCGTCACCATCCTCACCGGGGTGTTCGATCCCCCGCCAGAGGTTCTAGCCATTCCGTGGGTTTACCTGGTCGTGATGACTCTAGCCGCAATCGCTTCCATGGTAGCCGCCGTTCTGAGTACCCAGATAGCCTCAAGACGCCCGGTAGTGGAAGCGTTACGCGATCTCTAGCTGTGTTTCGATATGCGGGTTCCACATCCAGCAGATGTGGAACCCGCATATGTTCATTAGTTCACTAACCCCCATGGTCGGGCGCGTTTGCGGGCTTTCTGCGCTTCCTGGTGATTGCCTATCGACTCGTAGACATCGGCTTTGAGCGTCCAGGCGCGGGCGTAGCTGCGATCCAGTTCTGTTGCTTCATTGAGGGCGTCGAGGGCGGAGCGGCTATGGCCGTTGTGGATGAGGGCTTCCGCTTTGTTGCACCAGGCTACCGCGCTGCGCGGGTTGACGATCAGGGCGCGGCTATACGCCTCGACAGCCCCCGCGTAATCGCGTATGAACGAACGCGCATTGCCCAGACCATTCCAGGCCTGAAAGCTTTGGGCTTCATATACGAGCGCCTGGGTATACGAGGTGATGGCGTCTTCGGGCATGTTCATGTCGAGCTGCGCATCGGCTTTGCCATTCCAGGCGGCCACGTAGCCTGGATCAAGCGTCAGGGCGCGTTCAAAATGCACCAGCGCCTGCGAATATCTCTGGAGGCGATTTAAGGCCAGGCCCGTGCTGACCCAGACGACGGGATTGTCCGGCTCGATCTCGGTCGCTTTCTGGTAGGCTTCATAGGCTTTGCGGTAATTGCCCTGACTGTAGAGCGCGGTACCCTTGCCATTCCAGGCGTGAAAGTTACGCGCGTCCATGCGCAGCGCATCTTCATACGCTTGCAGGGCCTGCCCGTATTGTTGCTGTTTGAGTAGCGCGTCGCCCTCCTGGCATTTCTCGCGCGCGCCAGTCGTATTGGGGCGAATGGCCTGTTGCCGGGCCGTCGAATCGCCTTTTTCGCCCTGCAAGGGAACAGCAGGCGTTGAAGGGTTAGTGGCACGCCGCCCAGGCGCAGCATTGCGCGCATCAAGTTGAGTTCCGGGTGGTGTCAGGCGCATCCCGCCGCTCGGACGAGAGGCAGCCTCGAACATGTGCAAAAATTCCAGCATATCGCCAAAACGACCATCGGGGCGCGGTGCGAGCGCGCGCTGCACGACAGTGTCAATGGCTGTAGGCAACTCGTGGTTCAGGCTCGATGGCGGCATGACCGGCCCACCGCCCATAGAATCGAAGGGATGATAACCGGTAAGCATCTCGTACAGTACGACCGAGCAGCCAAACTGGTCGCTGCGCGGGTCTACAACCCCGCTGGTCTGTTCCGGGGCCATATAGCCAACGGTGCCGCGCACCGTGATGGTTTTACCAACACGCGCTCCCGGCTCCAGCGAGCGCGCGATGCCGAAATCGGTGATCACCAGGCGGTGATCTTCCTGGTGGATCAAAATATTCTCCGGCTTAATGTCGCGATGGATCACCGGGCGCGGGCGTGTATGAGCATAGTACAACGCGCTCGCGAGCTGACGAAAGTTCATGATCGTCTCATTGGCCGGCAACGGGCCGTTGGCCTTCGCCAGCCGCGTGCGCAACGAGCCTGCGGTATACAGGGGCATGACCAGGAATGCGCTCGGACCGTCCTTGCCATAATCCAGGATAGGCGCGATGTTGGGATGATCCAGCGTGGCCGCGATACGCGCTTCGCGCAGAAAATGTTCTTGCTCGCTGGGAGTCGTTTTGCTGGGAAGCAGCACCTTGATGGCGATACGGCGCGAAAGGTTCTGATCGATGCCGCGAAAAACAGCCGCGTACCCGCCCTTGCTGATTAACGCCTCAACTACGTATCGTCCGGCCAACGCAGTATACAGCAACGGCAATGCGCACGCGCGACAAAAGAGATCGCTGTCCCGATTATCATATCCACAATCAACAAGATCGGCGCAGCGGGACATTGATCCTCCTTCTTACCGCACGGCTAGTTCTTCCAGTGAACGTGCCCAGTCTTGACATGCGATAGCCTCTTCTGTTCTTCCCAGTTTTTCAAGCACAATGGCTTTGTTGTGCCAGGCATCAGGTTCTTCGGGAGCAAAGGATGTTGCTTGATCGAATGCAACCAGACTCTCTTCCAGAAAGCCAAGCTTGAATAGCGCGAGTCCCCGGTTATTCCAGGCAGCGATATAGTGCGGGTCCAGTGTGATCGCCTGGTCAAAAGCCAGCAACGCCTCCTGGTCGCGCCCAAGCTCGTGTAAAAGACTTCCCTTGTTATACCACGCGGAAACAAGTCCATCGTCATAGCGCAGGGCCGAGTCATAGGATTCCAGCGCATCCTCGTACATATGTAGAGCTGCTAGCACGTTCCCTCGATTATACCATGTTCCGGCCATCGTTGGGTCCAGCGCAAGGGCGCGGTCGTAATGCGCCAGCGCCTCGCCGAAACGCTGCATATCGCGCAGGTCATTGGCCTTATCGAACCAGGCGATAGCGTTTTCAGGCGTAAGTTGCGTGGCGTACTCGTGCAGGGCCAGCGCCTCTGCTGGCTTTTTCAAGCGACGTAGGATATTCCCCTTCACATCCCACATCATGGCGTTGCCAGGCTCAAGCTCAAGCGCGCGATCAATGGCGATTAATGCTTCATCGTAGCGCTGCAAACTGTAGAGGGTATCGCTCATGGCCTGCCAGACAATGCCCTGCGTGGCATCCAGCACCAGTGCGCGGTCAAAAGCCAGCAATGCCTCGTCCGGGTGATTTTGCTCGACCAACGTCATGCCGCGTCCGCTCCAGGCAAAAACATACTTCGGATCGATAGCCAGCGCCCGGTCGTAGCAGTGCATCTCCTCATCATAGCGGCGCAACTCGTGCATCACGCTGGCCCGCGAGTTCCATAAATCCGGGTCGTCGGGTTGCAGGGAGAGCGCATAGTCATACGCTGGCAGCGCCTCCTCCGCATGTCCCAGTTGCAGCAGCGTCGCGCCCTTGCCACTCCAGACTTCAACGGTGTCGTTCCCTTCGGCTATAGCTTCCTCGTAAGCCGCCAGCGCCTCCTCGTAATTCCCCTGTTCGTAGGCGCGGTCACCGTCTGCCAGCCACTCATTCCTTTGCGCTGGTATGGGTGTGGCTATGTTCTGATACTCTGCGGCAGCGTTCGCCGCATCACCATCATTTGCCCTTGAAGAGATAACCGGTCGCAGTTCGGTGAGTACGTCTCCATCGTTATCATGTGCCGCGTGCGTAGTTGGCAGCGCGTAATCGTAAAATTCATGCTCGACACGTACCGTCATGCGGGGGCGAGAGAGATGCTTTCCGGTAATTTCTTCATCCCTATCGGTCTTGACCAGGAAGGCAAGCGATCCATCTTCTCCGTAATCGATGACGCGCACGCTGCCCGGCTCATACACTTGTTTTGAGAGCATCATCGCCAGTTCCGCGTCCTGTAAAAAATCCTCGCGTTCTTTGTCGCTGATTTCGTTTGGCAGTAATGCGCGAATCGTTACAGGAATTCCCTGGTGGAGGTCGTTGCCCTGCAATGTCACCGTGCTGCGATTCTTAGTAAGTAGCGATTGTACTTCATAGCGACCCTGCAACAAGGCTCCCCGCACAGGGATGCCGCAGCTTGCGCAAAAGCGCGATTTTTCTCGATTTTGATACCGGCAATCTACGGTATCCAGACACAGTATCATGTGACCGTCCCCCCTTCCATAAACACGTAATGGCAGGTTGATCCACCTCGCTTATAAGTTGTCTCTACTTTAGCGAAAAACCTCCTACTTTGTCAATGTATCAATACACGTTTCTTGAACAAAAAGAGGTAAAACTCCATTGTGTAGAGAGTTTTCGCGCCATTCTGGGCGATAATAAGATGCACAATCGTCAGGCGCTTGTTCTCCACAGGGTAACATGCCATAATGCAGGTATTCAGTAGAATTGCTGTGGCATCTGGTGGTATCGTGTATTATAGTCAATGCAAGCAGATCATTATCTCGAAGCGGCGAAGATTGAGAAGCGCATGCGCATCGCGTTAGTATAAGGAAGAAAGTAGCTGCACAGTATGCATACGGACAGGTTGCAACGGATCGGGAGTGGCGAGTATGAGCAGGGACATGTGATTCGTATCCTGCTGGTAGACGATCACGCGCTGGTGCGCGAAGGAACGCGGCGTCTTTTAGAGATGGAGAAAGATGTAGAGGTGGTGGCTGAAGCATCGAGCGGCGAAGAAGCCATTGAACTCGTCAGGAGTTTACTGCCCGATATTGCCGTGATGGATATTTCCATGCCGGGTATTGGTGGCATTGAAGCAACCCGCGCTATTAAAAAGGATTGTCCTGAGACGGCGGTTCTCATTCTCTCGGCATATGACGATGAACCGTACCTGCTGGCCCTGCTTGACGTGGGCGCGGCGGGTTTTTTGCTCAAAAATGTGCATGGACAGGAACTCATCCAGGCTATCCGGGCGGTCGCCCGCGGCGAATCGGTGTTACAGCCATCCATTGCTGAAAAAATGATGCGGCGACTTTCTACTCGCCCGGATGTCACACAGCATGTGACAAACCTGCTCAGCGAACGCGAATTTGATGTCTTGCGCCTGGCTGCCCGCGGCCTGCCAAACAAAGAAATTGCTGCCCGCATGAGTTTGAGTATCCGTACAGTGCATAGTCATCTCGCCAATATTTTCATGAAAATGCAGGTCGGCTCGCGCACAGAAGCAGTTTTACTGGCCTTGCGTCAAGGCATGATCTCTTTGCAGGACACCTATGACACCTGAATCAGCGCTCAAGTTCAAAACTTACCAGCTCACAAAGTCCCTGCTGGTTTTTTTCTCCCTGGCTATCACTCTGAGTTTGCTCGTTTGGTCTCTTAACAATTACCGCTGGCCACGTATTTTTTATGGGCCGCGTGCAGTGTACAGCATGATGCTACTTTCCATCGTGCTTGCCCTGCTGGGCCGCTATTTATTGCTACGTATGATCCAACGAGAATCGGGTATGACTCGTATCCTGTATCACCGCTTGCCTTTAGCGTGGCAGATGCTTTTTCTCTTTGATATCACTGCGCCCATTTACCTCGCTGCTGGCGTGCTGGTCGGTGTTTCAGCCGCGGTGCTGACCGCGCTCGTGACGCAAACGGCTCTCCAGCTATTCACCTACGCGCGCCATTTTGTGTCGCTGGCGGAGGCGAGTTATCGCATCGCCGGCACTGCTCTGGCTGTTCTGGTCGCCGATGGCGTCTTTATCTCGATTTCAGGCACTCAAAACGGTCAGATAGTTGATACCTATAGCAAACTGACCGAATCCAATGAATTGCTTGGTTGTATTATTGCCGCGTTGGTGATGTTGCTGTTATTAACACTCATCTCGTTACTCTCCCTGGTAGCGCATCAAAGCGATGCAGTAACCTCCCCACCTCAATCGGACGGTTTGCCATCGATGACTGTTTCTCGTTGGAGAGCCTTTGTAACTTCTCCAGCGTTGCTCTTCCAGGCCATGGTGTTGAGCGTCGGTCCTTTGTTGCCGGTTGTTGATATCTTTGATGATAGCAGGGCCGAAGTCGCGTGGCTGTTCTTCCTGGTTCCGCTTTGCGCCATTTATTACCTGGCCCTGATGAGTACGCGCCTCGGTATTCGCACCGACACGCTCCAGGAGACGCTGGCGGATCTGAGCAGCGCGCGCCGCCGACAGGATGAACTTCGCGACTACGCCACGCTGATTACGCGCGTGCAGGAAGAAGAACGCCGCCGCCTGGCGCGCGAACTGCACGATGATACGGCTCAAGCCTTGATCGCGCTTGCTCTGGGACTGGATGGCCTGGGACGAGCCATAGGCAATCTCGATTTGACGGAAAGGGATAAAGAGTGGCTGGAGAGCCTGCAAAACCTGGCAGACCATACGCTGGAAGGGGTGCGTCGCGCCTGTCGCGACCTGCGCCCGTCCGTGCTCGACGATCTGGGATTGCGCGCCGCGCTAGAATGGTTGAGTGATAGTTCTTCCTCGCGTGGCGTTCCCTGCAATTTTAGTAGCCGGGGAGCTACTATTCCTACTTCTTCTGAAAATGAGATCGCTATTTTCCGCATAACTCAGGAAGCATTATCGAATATCTGGCGACACGCCGGGGCGACTCAAGCATCCATTGAACTCGCCTACTTGCCTGAGCAATTGCGCCTGACCATTCACGACAATGGCAAAGGATTTATGCCTGACGATAACCTCGATGCCGCGCGCGATACACAGGGTGGCCTGGGACTGCCTGGCATGCGGGAACGCGCGACGCTCATTGGCGCTACCCTTGAGATTATTTCGTCCCCCGGTAACGGATGTCACATCCAATTGTCGCTGCCGATTGGTGCTCTCCTTGCTTCCAATAAGCAATCAGCCGATTAATGCATCCTGAAGCGCAAAGTTAGGTAGAAGTGCTGATGTGTTTTTAACTTCTATAGTGCATAGTATAGTGGGCAGGGCGTCAAACAGCCTGTTGGGTGGATGGATTACCGGTGAGGATGATAAGTCAGCGCATACATGGAAAGGAACCGGGACCCTACCATGTGTCTCATGAGCTGGCCTGGACAAGTATCATCTTCGCACGATAGAGCGAAGCATCTTTGTCTCTCCGTGCGGTGTTCTCTCTATTCGGTGATCCCTTCAACTCCACCGATTGTTTGACGCCTTGCCCATCTATTTTCCTCCGCCAGATACATTCCTCACCATATTTCTCATCATGTAGGGACGCGATTCATCGCGTCCGCTGCCCGTGCCGCGTGTTTTGCATAGCACTGAGCGCAGCGGACGCGATGAATCGCGTCCCTACAAGGCATCATGTTATATAATGCACATTGGTTAGTAAATCCAAACCATACAAGCTACTATTTAGAGGATGAAACCGTCAAGAACTCAATCGCCTGAAGGTGACGGGCTTGCATAAAGCCCTGCTTGACTAGCCTGAGTGCAAACTACGTTGGATGAGTCATGATACCTTGCAATGCCTACTCTAGTTGCAAGCTCTATCGTCTCCGGTCAACAGTTCTGATGGGATGGCAGCAGTGGCTACTTTGATCTACGTACCCTGGACGGAACAAAGGTCAGCGCCAGTGCCAGTTACAAAAAGTTGAACGTCGTCCAGAAGGCTTCGGCCTTATTAGTAGAAAGGAGAGCGGCGTTTCCTCCCGTCCCGTAAACGGAGACGGGTCTCCACGCCGTATGTTTTATGACTGCTCATAATGATGTTTTTGGCGCGCGCGCAAAGTTGCAAGGCGTGGCGGATACCGTTATTTACTACCGGCTGGATGTTCTTGCGGAGTGCGGCGTCAGCGGGCTAGAACGCCTGCCTTTTACCGTCAAGATTATGCTGGAGAACCTCTTGCGCAACGTTGGTGGTGGGCTGGTTAACGAAGATGAAGTGTATTCTTTAGCCCGGTGGGTGCCAGGACACGCGGCGCAATCAGAAGTGGAATACCCCTTCATGCCTGCTCGTGTGTTGCTGCAAGACTTCACAGGCGTGCCTGCTGTGGCCGACCTGGCCGCTATGCGTTCGGCTGTGGCTCGTATGGGTGGTGACCCCCAGAAAATCAATCCACTCGTGCCTGCCGACCTGGTGATTGACCATTCGGTGCAGGTAGACCTGTTCGGCACTACTCTGGCCTTTGCCCGTAATGTTGACCGCGAATACGAACGCAACAGCGAACGCTACGGTCTCTTGCGCTGGGGCCAGCAGGCGTTCAGCAATTTCCGCGTGGTGCCTCCCGGAACCGGCATTGTTCACCAGGTAAACCTGGAATACCTGGCATCCGTTGTGATGACCAGAGAAGAAAATGGCGAAACGCTGGCCTATCCTGACACCCTGGTTGGCACAGACTCGCACACTACCATGATTAACGGCCTGGGTGTGCTAGGCTGGGGCGTGGGTGGCATCGAGGCCGAGGCCGTGTTGCTGGGCCAGCCCATCTACCTGCTTACACCGGAAGTCATCGGCGTGCGGCTTACGGGCGCGCTTCCCGAAGGCTCAACCGCTACCGACCTGGTGCTAACGGTGACGCAGATGCTGCGCAAACGCGGCGTGGTAGGCAAGTTCGTCGAGTTTACCGGCTCCGGTCTCAGCTTCCTGACGCTGGCGGATCGCGCCACTATCTCGAATATGTCGCCCGAATTTGGCGCGACGGCTACGCTTTTCCCCGTTGATGACGAGACGCTGCGTTACCTGCGCGGCACGGGGCGCGACCCCAGGCTGGTAGAACTGGTCGAACGCTACACGAAGGCGCAGGGACTTTTCCGTACTGATGACACGCCGGAGCCACATTTTGACGATCTACTCGAACTCGACCTTGGAACCATCGAGCCAAGCCTGGCCGGGCCGCGTCGCCCACAGGACCGCGTTCCCATGCAAAACCTGAGCAAGGTGTTCCGCGAAGTCTATGCCGACCGCTTTGAAACCGTCAAGATCAATAACGTCACCGAAAATGCGCTCATTCGCCTTGGCAGCGAGAGTAACGATACCGAGCCTGATCCCATCGTCGAGAAAGAGGACACGAACAAAGCGCGAGCAGCAAGTACGTTTAACGGGCACAACGGACATCTTAAAGATGTGGTTGTGACTATGGGCCATACGCAGTCGCATATGACCGACGGTTCGGTCGCTATCGCCGCCATCACCAGTTGTACCAATACCTCCAACCCCTCAGTTATGGTGGCTGCCGGGCTGGTGGCAAAACATGCTGTTGAGCGCGGCCTCTCGGTCAGCCCGACAGTCAAAACCAGCCTCGCCCCCGGCTCTCGCGTCGTCATTGACTACCTTGAGAAAGCTGAACTGATACCTTTCCTGGAGGCACTGCGTTTCCACCTCGTCGGTTTGGGGTGTACTACTTGCATCGGCAATAGCGGTCCGCTGGCCGAACCGGTGGCCGCGGCCGTGCAGGAGAACGATTTGATCGTGGCAGCCGTGCTGAGCGGCAACCGCAACTTTGAGGGGCGCATCCATCCCCAGGTGCGCGCTAGCTTCCTAGCTTCGCCGCCGCTCGTCGTGGCTTATGCCCTGGCCGGGACGGTTGATATCGACCTGACCAGAGACCCCATCGGCGATGATATCAACGGCGAGGCGGTCTACCTGCGCGACATCTGGCCGACCCAACAAGAGGTGCGCGACCTGGTTGCGAAGTCAATTACCCCCGAACTGTTTGCGGAGAACTACGCGCATGTGTTCGATGGCGACGAGCACTGGCGTTCCCTGCCCGATAGCGAGGGCGAACTTTTCAACTGGAACCCCGACTCGACCTATATCCAGGAGCCGCCCTTCTTCCACGATATGTCGCCAGAGCCGCAAGGAATGAAGGATATTCACGGCGCGCGCGCCCTGGCCGTCATGGATGACTCGATCACCACCGACCATATCTCACCCGCCGGCAGTTTTAGTCCAAACAGCCCTGCTGGTAAGTACCTGCTTGAGCATGGCGTGGAAAAGCGGGACTTCAACACCTACGGGGCGCGGCGTGGCAATCACGAGGTCATGGTACGCGGCACCTTCGGCAATATCCGCCTGCGCAACCGCCTGGTGGGCGGCAAAGAGGGCTACTACACCGTTCACCTGCCCGATGGCGAAGAGACCACCATCTACGATGCCTCGGCGCGTTACCAGCAAGAAGGCGTGCCGTTGATCCTCATCGCTGGCAAGGAATACGGTTCCGGCAGTTCCCGCGACTGGGCCGCTAAAGGCCCTCTGCTGCTGGGAGTGCGAGCCGCCATCGCCGAAAGCTTCGAGCGTATTCACCGCAGCAACCTTGTCGGCATGGGCATCCTCCCTCTGCAATTCAAACCCGGCGAAAACAAAGAATCGCTCGACCTGACTGGCAGGGAAGTCTACGATATCGAAGGTATCGAGGGGGGTCTGAAACCGCGCCAGGAAGTAACGGTCAAAGTCACCCGCGAAGACGGCTCAACCTTCTCCTTCCAGACC
>DAHVFL010000300.1 GCA_027316975.1 Chloroflexota bacterium
GGGCGGGGGCAAGCCCCGCCCGTAGCCTGTACGATTTGGGAGGGCTGTATTGTAGTAGGGTACGGGTGGGGTCTTTCACTGGTAGGTTTCTTGAAACGCGCCGGTCGCCAGAGGCTGTCATCCTGAGCGTAGCGAAGGATCTCTCGTCGGCAGCGCGCAGATCCTTCGCTACGCTCAGGATGACACCTCCCACTCGCTGCCCCTTTCCTAAAAAACCTCCCAGTGAAAGACGGGTGGGGCACCCGGCCTTTGGCCTCAATACGTTTCAAAGGAGGCGACCGCAAGGGTCCCAACTCCTCATCTTCACTTTCCGCGCCTCTCCTATGAACGGGCCTGGGGAGCCTTGCGGCCGCTTTCGCGACCTTCACGGCTCATGGCTTTTACTCTTTGCGCCTTCATTGAAATGTATGGGGGCTTTCCCCTGTCCTGTTTGGCGCTACTGGTTTCTTACGAGCATGGTTCCGGCTCCCTGGTCGGTGAAGAGTTCGCGTAGGAGGACGTGGGATTCGCGTCCATCGACGATGTGAACGCGGGGGACGGTGGCGAGGGCTTCGAGGCAGGCGGTGACTTTGGGTATCATGCCGCCGCTCACGACGCCGTCGGCGATGAGTTGTTTGGCCGCGGCTTCGGTCAATTCGGAGATGAGCGAGCCGTCCTGGCGGCAGATGCCTGCCACATTGCTGAGGAAGATAAGTTTTTCGGCGTTGAGCGCGCCTGCCAGGTGGGATGCTACGAGGTCCGCGTTGATGTTCAGGCAGGTTCCATCTGGCCCCTGACCGAGGGGCGCGATGACGGGAATATATCCCTGTTCCAACAGAGTTTGCGGCAGGGCGGGATTGATTTTTTCGATTTCACCTACGTAGCCCAGGCGTTCGCTGATAAATTTCGCCTGCACCATGTTGCCGTCGGTGCCGCTCAGGCCGATGGCTTTGCCGCCCATTTCGGTTGCCATCAATACCAGCCCCTGGTTGACCTGGCCGAGCAGCACCATGCGCACGATTTCAAGCGTGCGAGCGTCGGTGACGCGCAGTCCATTTTCAAATTGGGCCGGCACATTGAGCTTTTCCAGCCAGGCGTTGATGTATGGGCCGCCGCCATGCACCAGCACGGGATTGGCCCCCAGGCTGCGCAGCCAGATGATGTCCTGCAAGACGCCGCGCTGGTGTTCCAATGTGCTGCCACCCAGCTTGATGACGAGGGTTTTGCCTTTCAGGTAGTTGATGTAGGGCAGCGCCTCGCGCAGGACTTCCGCGATTACGTGATGAGTATTGATACTGTCTCCATCAGCATTGGTTTCAAATGTTATTGCCATAGCCTGTGTTCTCCTTCTATTATTTTATGGATAGAGCGCCATCAACGGAAGCCCGGTTGTTTCCGGCAATCCGAAGAGTAGGTTGGCGTTCTGTAGGGCCTGGCCTGCGGCGCCTTTGACGAGATTATCCAGGCAAGCAATCACCAGGAGACGCCCGGTGCGCGTATCCACCATTGGATAGATGAGGCAGAGGTTACTGCCATAGGTCCATTTCGTGTGGGGTGGCGAATCGACGATCCGAATGAACGGTTCGTTGGCATAGAATTCTTCATAGAGGGCACGCGCCTCAGCGGTGGTGGAGATGGGGTGAGGCGTGTCGCGCTTCACATCGGCGTAACAGGTTGCCAGGATGCCGCGTGTCATGGGCATCATGTGGGGTATGAAGGTGATGCGCAGCCCGTTGGCAAGCGAGTTGCCTGCTTCACGAGCCGCCGCTTCGAGTTCCTGGGTGATTTCGGGCAGGTGGCGATGTCCTGTGACGCTATAGGCGCTGACATCTTCATTTATTTCTGTGTAGTGGGTTCCCTGCGTCGGGGTGCGTCCCGCGCCGCTCGCGCCCGATTTGGCGTCGATGATGATGTCGCTGCCAATGATGCCGCTTGCCAGCGCGGGGATGAGAGCCAGGATGGCGGTGGTGGCGTAACAGCCGGGGTTGGCGATCAGCGAGGCTCCTTCGATGCGGGAACGGTAGCGCTCGCACAGGCCGTAGATGGCGGTTTCCAGCAGGGCGGGCGCGGGATGCGTGTGCCTGTACCATGTTGAGTATTGTCCGGCGTCGCGCAGGCGAAAATCAGCCGAGAGGTCTACAACTTTTGTGCCGCGTTGCAGGAGTTTGACTGCCGATTCGGCGGCTGCCGTGTGGGGAAGGCAGACAAAGGCCAGTTCGGTCTGTTCCGGCTCCTCTGTAATGCTGAGCGAAGCAAACGCGCTGCCATGCACTTGTGGAAAGACTTCGGTCATTGTTTTTCCGGCGGCGCTGCGCGCTGTGACGGAGGTAACGTTGAACGTCGGATGCTGAGAAAGCAGGCGCAGCAATTCCAGTCCGGTATAGCTGGTTACGTTAAGTATAGATGTTGAAATCATCGACGTATCCCTTCTGGTAACTTTCGGCAGTCCAAAAGACCATAAAAAAACTCCCGTCCCGAATCTCTAGAAGAAAGGGACGAGAGCGTTTATGCTACTCCCGTGGTACCACCCTGTTTGTCTTTTATGCGTCTCAGAAGAGAAGCCGCTTTTGACATGGACGCGATGAATCGCGTCCCTACAATTGCGTCGGGGTCGCTTTACGTTACAACGCTGTAGCGCGGGCGAAAAAGACCACTCATTTTATAGTTCGCGTGCTACGTGGGAACTCTCCACCCCTCCTACTTGTCATCATGTTGTGGGACATGGGAGACTTTCTTGGGAGGGCCGCTCACGATGCGGTTCCGAGGTGGCTTCTCCTTCCGATCTTGCACCGGTTATCGGATCGCTGCTGGCTGCCGTCCTCGTACTCTTTCGGTCAACGCGGGTCAGACTTTATATGGTTGTTGATGTAAACAATAGCACCAGATGGACGAAATGTCAACTCGACTTTCGAGGTGCCAGGGCGACCGCAAGGGTCGCCCCTACCCTACACGTGTCTGGTCCTTCAACCCACGATAGGTGGTGGAACCTACGCGATGGCTGGAACGGCGGACGCTTCTTCTGCCCCGGTTTCCTCGACAGCGATGGGGCGTTTGAGTACGAACAGCATTCCTGCTGTTACAGCGGTGCCGATGAGGATGGAAAGTATGTAGGGGAGCAGGTTGGTGACGACGTTGGGGAGGAAGATGACCCATACGCCGCCGTGCGGAACGCGCAACTGGGCTCCGAAAAGCATCGACAGGCCTCCCGTGACGGCTGAGCCGACCATGATGGAAGGGATGACGCGGAAGGGGTCTTCGGCGGCGAAGGGAATGGCACCTTCGGTGATGAATGAGAGGCCCAGCACCCAGGCAGCTTTACCAGCTTCGCGCTCATCGTGGGTGAAGCGGCTCTTGAAGACCAGGCTTGCCAGCGCCAGGCCGAGCGGAGGGGTCATACCAGCGGCCATAACGGCAGCCATGGGAGCGGTGATGCCGCTGCCGAGTAGTCCGACCGAGAAGGCGTAGGCCGCTTTGTTAACGGGGCCGCCCATGTCGAAGGCCATCATCAGACCAAGCAGCACACCCAGTAATACGGCGTTGCCGGATTGGAGGCCCTGCAGCCAGCCAGTGAGGGCGACGTTGGCCGCGTGGACGGGGACGCCAACGATGTAGAACATGAGCAGCCCGACGATCAGTGAGCCGAACAATGGCAGGACGAGTACCGGCATGATACCGGCGAAGTTGCGCGGCAGTTTGATCGAGCGGTTGAGCCAGTAGACGGTGTAGCCTGCCAGGAAGCCCGCGATGATGCCACCCAGGAAGCCGGAGCCGGTGAGGCCTGCCAGGATGCCGCCGATCATGCCGGGAGCCAGGCCGGGACGGTCGGCGATAGAGTAGGCGATGTAGCCCGACAGGATGGGAACGAAGAGCGCGAAGCCGGCCTTCGCGCCGATGGTGAACAGGGCGAAGCCGAAGGAAGTGGAAGTGGCAGGTTCAAAGACAACCTTGTAGCCGGCGACTGCGAAAGAGAGCGCGATAAGGATGCCGCCCGCGACCACGAAGGGTATCATATACGAGACGCCGGTGAGAAGGTGCTTGTAGGGGCCGCGACGGGCTTTGCTGCGCGCGGCTTTAGCGGCCTGCACCTGGCCCACATAGTCCGCTTTTTGGGCAGCCGGGGCGGGATTGGCGGCGGCGTAGGCCAGCGCGTCTTTAACAACGGTTTGCCCGTTTTTGATGGCCGCGTTGGTAGAGGTTTCATACACGGTTTTGCCGGTAAAGCGGGTCATGTCGACTTTGGTGTCGGCGGCGATGATAACCAGGTCGGCGTTGCGTACATCGGCCTCGGTCAATGTGTTTTGCGCGCCCACCGAACCCTGGGTTTCCACTTTGATGGTGTGTCCCAGAGCTTGCGCCCCCTGTTCGAGTCCTTCCGCTGCCATGAAGGTATGCGCGATACCTGTCGGGCAGGAGGTGATTGCGACGATATTCGCCATGGTAGTTTGTCCTTTCTCTGGAAAAAAGATAAGATTAGTGGATGAGCTACAAAGACACGCTACGAGGAACGCCAGCAGGAGTGTTGGTAGAAGTGATAGCGTTGATAGATACCTGCTGGAAGTAGGATTGCATTACGTCCGGCGCGGGCAGGTGTGAGCCGATGCGGGTGATGGCTCCCAGCGAGAACGCTGTGGCCAGGCGAGCGCAATCGGGCAGGCTTAATCCCCGCGCGTGGCCTGCAAGAAGACCAGCAACCATGGCATCGCCTGCTCCCACCGTGCTTTTCACCATGACCCTGGGCGGAATGGCGAGCAGTGTGGTGGCGGAGTCAACGAAGAGCGCGCCCCGCTCACCCATAGAAATGACCACCAGTTGAATGCCTCTGTCCAGCAGTTGGCGCGCGGCCTGTTCAAGCGCCAGGTCATCGGATAGCGCCTGGCCGGTCAACTGGCGCAGCTCGTCAACATTCGGCTTAACAATGGTTGGGCCTGCCTGAAGGCCTTCGTACAGGGCCTCGCGGCTGGTATCCAGGACGACCTGCTTGCCATGCTGCTTGAGCAGAGTAATGAGCGAGGCATACGTCGTCACGGGAACTCCGGGAGGGAGTGTTCCCGATAATACGAACCAGTCGCAGGAAGCAGCGAGCCGTTCAATCGCCTGGTAAAGGTCGTGCATGGCTTCTGTGGTGGGAGGCAGGCCGGGCATGTTGATGTCGGTGGTCTGCTGGTTGGCTTCATCGACGATCTTCACCCCGATGCGGGTGCGTCCTGGGATGCGCACGAATTGATCTTCAATGCGCTTGCTGGCAAAGAACCGCTCGAAGGTATCGGCGTTCTCCTGTCCGAGAAAGCCTGTCACGGCGGGAGTGAGGCCAGCATCCGCGAGGAACGAGGCCACATTGATGCCTTTGCCGCCCGCGTCGAATAGCATGGACATGGCATAGTTGACGGTGTTCGGGCGAAAGTGATCGACCTGCACGGTCTGGTCAATGGCGGGGTTGAGCGTCACGGTTGCGATTTTCATAGACTGCGCACCTCCGCCGCCGTGCGGCATTGCAGCGCCTGCTGCGCTACGCGCTGCATTTCTGCCAGGGAGTGGCCGCGAATGTGGGCCTTGATGGCTGCGATGCTGGGAATGCCCACGCTTAACTCGGAGACACCCAGCCCGGTTAAAATCATCGCGCCCTGTGGGTCGCCGGCCAGTCCTCCGCAGACGCCCACCCACTTGCCTGCCGCGCTGGCGGCGCGGACGGTACTCTCGATCATGCGCAGCACCGCCGGGTGCAGGCCATCCGCCTGCTTCGCCAGTTGTGGGTGCAGGCGATCCATGGCCAGGGTGTACTGGGTCAGGTCGTTGGTGCCGATGGAGAAGAAATCGACCTCTTGCGCGAACAGGTCCGCCAGCAGGGCGGCCGATGGCACTTCGACCATGATGCCAAGCGGGACTCGCGTGGCGTTTAACTGCTGGCGCACCTGCTCCGCCATAGCGCGCGCCTGTCGCCAGTCTTCGAGTGTGGCGATCATGGGGAACATGATGTGAAGCGACCCGTAGCTAGCGGCGCGATAGAGCGCGCGCAATTGTGGCATAAAAAGGTCGGGCCGCGCCAGGCAGAGACGGATGCCGCGTATGCCGAGGAAGGCGTTGTCTTCTCTGGGCAGATTGAGGTAGGGTACCTCTTTGTCGCCGCCGATGTCCAGCGTGCGAATAATGACCGGGCGACCGCTCATGGACTG
>DAHVFL010000301.1 GCA_027316975.1 Chloroflexota bacterium
GTCTGAGACTCACGAACCTCGCCCGCGCGGGTACTATCGCGAGCAGAGGCAAGAACGCGCATCTGGACGCCCCGACCCGCGCAATTCCCGCTGGCAAAGCCGTCCCCAACGTTTCCTGCCTAAAACGAACGATCATGCGCAGCCAACACGCGAACGCGAGCGGTTCGAAGGCGACTACGAACGGTTTGACGCGCGTGCCACATCGCCCGGTGCTGTCGAAAGCCGCGAGGCGCTGCGACCGGACAGCCGCGTCACACGAAAACAACGCGAAGACCAGCAGATTGATGCTGAGTTCATGGCAGAAGTGAACCAGCAAACCGATAGCCTGATCGAACATATCGTACCGGTCGAACCAGCGAACGATGGGGAAAACGCTGCAGCGCCAAAGGCGAAAAAAGCCAGGACAACGCGAGCGCGCGCGGCAAGCGCGAAGACGACGCGGAGCCGGAAGGCCGACACCAACCCTCAGACGCCACACCTGAGACCATCGCATCGTGGCTTCAAATGGCCCGAATCGGAACAACCAGAACAGGCGGATCAGGCCAGGGAAGAATAGATTACCCATTATTGATACGCCCCGGTGTTTGTTGGCATATATGGAGTAGTCACTATGCTTTATCCCAGCTATCTTACTCTCTATGAAACGGGTGAACTCGCCTCACGCGCCGCCGCCGCCTGGGAGGTTCTGCGTAGCTGCACGATTTGCCCGCAAAACTGCCGCTGCAATCGCATCGCGGGCAAGACAGGCGTGTGCCGGTCCGGCACAGAAGCCATTGTGGCTTCATGGAACGTCCATCGGCGAGAGGAACCACCCATCAGCGGCACGCGAGGAGCAGGCACCATTTTCTTCGGCTTTTGCCAGGCGCGCTGCACCTACTGTCAAAATTTTTCCCTGAGCCAGGGAGGATTGGGACACCGCGTGGGGCCGGAACGGCTGGCCGATATGATGATGTACCTCCAGAAGAAAAAATGCCACAACCTCGACCTGGTGACACCCACTCATTTTGTGCCACAAATTTTAGCCGCTCTGGTGGTTGCCTGTGGCAAGGGGCTGCGCCTGCCGCTTGTGTATAATTGCGCGGGCTACGAAAACCTGGAAACGCTGCAATTATTGGATGGCGTTGTCGATGTATACCTGCCCGACTCCAAATACTCTGACAACAAACACGCGCTGCGCACGTCCAAGATGCCGCATTATGTTGATTCAAATCAGATCACCCTGCGCGAAATGTATCGCCAGGTAGGGCCGCTGCAACTCGATGAAGAGGGAATTGCGCGGCGCGGCCTGCTGATTCGTCACCTGGTGATGCCCGAAGATATATCTGGCACGCGCGAGGTACTGCGCTGGATCGCCGAAGAACTCGGCCCCGATACGCCTGTCAGCTTGATGGATCAATACTTTCCAGCCTGGAAAGCCGTCAACGACCCCATTTTGAATCGCCGCCTCACCTGGATGGAATACCGCGCCGCCATGGATGCGCTGGAAGATGTGAACCTGACCGCCGGGTATGTGCAGGAAGATGTGATGGAGCTAGACACTAGCGATTTCGTCTAGCTGCCCATAACCTCCCCTCCTCACCATGTATAATGGCTAGTGCGTGCTATAATCTAAGAAGAGTTGATACGCTAAACTTATACCCGAAACGGAGACTTTTCATGAGCGACACGGCCACTTTGAGCCGCCTTTTTTCTGGTATCCAGCCTGATCTGGATCAAGTGGATGTAACATTTCAGGAACGAGCCACATCTGGACTTGATATTCTGAACTCGGCGTCGATGCACGCGCTTGGGTCGCCCGGCAAACGTCTTCGTACCGCGCTCACCCTCCTTTCAGGAAAACTCAACTCGTACCGCTTTGATAAGTTGCTGCCCCTGAGTGTAGCCTTTGAAATGGTGCATCTTGCCACCCTTCTGCATGATGATATTGTTGACAATGCCATGACCCGTCGAGGAAATCCCACCGTCAACGCGCTGTGGGGAAACAATATTGCTATCTTGCTGGGTGATTACTACTTCGCGAAAACAGCCGGCTTGATCGCGGATATCAATGATAACCGCATCGATCACCTCTTCTCCGATACGGTCGCAACGGTTTGCGAGGGAACCATTATGGAGATCATGACTGCCGGGCGAGTCGATCTTACCGTTGAAAGCTACTATGAGAAGATCAGCCACAAAACAGCCTGCTTGATTGCAGCATGTTGCAAAGGCGGAGCCATCCTCAGCGAGGCATCAAACGAAGAGATTCAACTGCTGCATGACTATGGCATGAACCTGGGCATTGCGTTCCAGATTATCGATGATATTCTCGATTATACCGAAGACCAGAAGACTATAGGAAAGCCAGCGGGCAATGACCTGCGCCAGGGTATGGTTACGCTGCCGCTCATCTACGCATTACAGGAACAACCCTTGAATGGTAACCTGCATCAGGTGCATACCATTCTCAACGGTGACGCGCATACTGAGGAGGAATTTATGCCCATTGTGAATTGGGTGGTCAAGGGGCCTGGTATCAAGCAAGCTCGTGACGACGCTTATTCGTATGCGGCCAGAGCGCGCGCTTTGCTCAATCGCTTTCCCCCTTCAGCAGACCGTGATGTACTTGACGAACTGATCGATTTCGTCCTGACGCGCAACCACTAGCCACAAACAAGGAGAAGCGGCGAGACACCCTGTGCCACGCCGCTTCTCCTTGTTTGAATTACATACTGATACGCTGGCTTAATACCACCAGAATGATCAGGCTGATGAGAATTGCGCCCAACCAGAGGGCAGCGCCAAGCCGGTCATCACCCTGCTTCATAGGGGGCAGATCTTCGGGCTTAGGAAGTAAGAGTACCTTCTCGTTTTCTGGATCATTGGTTGCCAGGCTGATAGGCAGGGGCATAAAGTCTGACTGGTTGCGCTGGGCGAACTGTGGTTGCGGGTTGCCTCTTGCTGGCTGCGGCGGAGCGGAAGTCGCGCCAGAATGAGCCAGCGGCGCATTACCGGAAGAGACGAGCGATCCACTGACCGATCGAAGGGCCAGCAGGTCCTGGCGCAATTCAGAGGGACGTTGATATCGCTGGTTGGCAACAGCGCGCAGGCCTTTTGTAAGAATAGCGTCGAACTCGGATGAAATGGCATGGTTGATGCGTTGTGCCTGCGGAATGCTGCCGCTCAGGCCCGATGGCACCATACCCGTCACGGCGTGGTATGCAGTGGCGATTAAGGAAAACATGTCGGTGCGTACATCTACCACTCCGCGCACAAACTCAGGAGCTGTATACGCCGAGAGGCGATTGCGTTCCATGCCGACCACAAACTGCGTCGCCCCACCCGCCAGCATAACCGAGAAGTTTGTGAGAGAATACTGTGATCCATTGCGTCCGGCGATGATATGTTCCGGGCGAATCAAGCCATGCACCATTTGCGGCGATTGTTGCGATAACAGATCGAGTACTTCGGTCATCTGGAGACAGCATTCGATGACTTCCTGCTCCGGTAAAGGACGGCCGGTGTAGCGGAGACGCTGTAAAAGCGACTCTCCTTCGATCGGCTCAAAGACGAAGAAGCTGTGCCCCTGGTCGCTAAAAGCGTCCCACAGGGCGGGTATTCTCGGATGACGCCCGACATTGGCGAGGGACATTGTGGCGGTACGCAAAATAGATTGCGACATAACTGTAGTAGTTTCAGGCAAAGCTACTTCACAGATCACTACCTGCTGACCACCGCGCTGGGAATCTCTGCCGACCCAGACAGCCTCAAATACTCCAGACAACCAATCCTGTCGCTCCAATAATTCCTGCAACCGGTACCGATTGCCACGTAACTGCGCGCCGGGAGTCAATGGACGCGCGTTCAGGGGCTGGCTGGTTGATTTTAGCCGGGCATTGGGGCCTGTTGCTTGCCGGGTGGGCGCGCCGCGCATATTCGACGCCGCGTCATTGGGGGCAAGGCGGCGCTGTGCCATGGGCTGCGCTTGCGCGCGAGGCATATTTTGTTGAAAATTATCTGCTGCCGGTTGGCCCACAGGGCGTGGTCGTCCCTGCTGCGTCGTTCCGAAAGTTGACGCCGTGTTGCTGTTAGGGAATAGCTGCCGGGTATTAGTTTGCCCCATTACCGCGTCTCTATTGGGAGATACTTTACGCAAGGCTTGTTTTTCAAAGGCGGGCCTCATAGTTACATTATGCGCAGGAGCGGGTCCATTCGTTTGCGCGTTTGTGCCGCGTTGAGGAATCTGGGAAGATGAAGGCGGGAACATGGGGCGCGGGGTATTGGGGAATTGCGAAGCAGAGAGTCCGTCCGTTTGCTTTTTCACTGCCGGGAGACTGCCTGAATTTTGTTTCGAGGTGGGCCAGCTCGACCCTGAAATCATGGGGGAAGCAGGCGATACATTCGGTGCTGACACCGCCGGTCCAACAGCCGGTGTAGTACCGCGTTGCTGCCTCGTCATCGATCCACTGTTAGACTGCTGACCGGGAGTAAATGCTTGCCCCTGCGATACACCGCCTCTCTGCGCCTGACCGGCGAAGGAAGTTGATGATGCAGTGGGATTGGCTGCGCGCACCTTAAATCCACAGTTTGAGCAAGAACTCCTGCTGGCATCCCACTCGTTGCCACAGCGCGGACATAACATGGTGTACCTCTCTCTGTGTTCTGGTAACTAACGCGGGCAGAACAATTAATCATGCTGCTTCCACGCCAGTTTAAAATGAGAACACGTAACGATTAATCTTCAAGATACCCTTGAGTGATAAATAACAAACGCCGATACAAGTTCAACTCGGGTTTATGCGCTCCATCGATGTAGAGATTGTTCTCGCAAGAGTATAGTAGTCAAAAACATGCATTACTGTCAATACTTGATACCCTAAATTGCTATTGCGCGCTGTTTATTTGACGTTACGCCCGATAGGAGCCAGCCCGCCCAGAAACGACTCGAGCGTTTTAGCCAGTTCATAAAGCTGGGTTGCTTCGGCAACCGAGATTTCGTGGTTGGCATGGGCTACCTTATAGAGCAATTGCACGGCTGCATGCCGGGTAGGGGCGCTACCCTCATTCGATAACGATCCGAGCAATGACGCGCGCATTGCTTCAACACTGGCATTGACTTCATCCAGGTTCGCAATATCGATGAAGCTGGATGGTTTGGGCTGATTTTTGCCCTGGCCCTGACCTTTTCCGCCTTTGCCAGCTTCCCACTGGCGCTGCGCCTGCTTGCCCGCGGAACAAAAACAAAACTCTGGATGCGCGGAATCTGAATTCTGCAACCCGCTATCATCACATATTATGCAGATAGACATAGCAAACTCCTCATTGACCAATTTGCTCAAGCTAGACACACCCCCTACCACGCACTATATCATATCTGACAAGATTGTGGGGCTTGCAGTGATGGCAACCAGGGCGGGGCTTGCGGCCCCCCCGCCCTGGTCCTTTCGGCTCTTTACCCACCGTTGGAATCTGGTCTCTTTGTGTCCCAGGGGTCAGGGAGCAACTGCGATGCTCTCCTGGGAACGCTCAACTGAGCAGGCGTGACACGCTGACCCGGTAAAGGAGGAGGTTGCTGAAAGTCAGGCAAAGGCGTTATGGGAACCATGCCATTTCTGAGGGCCATCCCCTGCGATGGCGGGCGATTACTCAACGGCTGAGAGGGTTGTGGCGCAAGCTGTTGTGATGGCGGGCGATTACTCAACGGCTGAGAGGGTTGTGGCGCATCTGCCATTGCCTGTCGCAGTCCCATTGCCAGCAAGAGGCGATGAATTTCAGGAAATTCATTACATGAGGGTGGCACAATGAAGCGCGTTCCAACGCGGTACCGTTCCAGCGTTGCGCTCAGTTCAGCCAGCGCCCTGCTCAGTTTTTGTGTGCGCTGCTCAGTATGCTCAAAACGGGTCATACGATCGGCCATCAGGTTTAAACTACCCGCGAGAGGCAACAAATCGCCGCCAACCATGCGCGCGCGGGCGCGCAGGTTGCCATTCGCCAGTTGCGCCTGCACATCTTTAAGGTGCGCGATGCCTTCTTCGAGCGTCATATTGCGCTCGGTAATCATGCGCGCCTGTTCTTCGACGCGACTGTTGGCGATTTCCAGGCGATCAAGCGCAATAGACTGTCGCCGCGCCAATCGCTCGTTATCCAAC
>DAHVFL010000302.1 GCA_027316975.1 Chloroflexota bacterium
CTGCAAGGCATTGACCTGACACCGGACGACACCGCCGTTATCCTCTACACCTCCGGCACCACCGGCAACCCAAAGGGGGTAGAATTGACGCAGCGCAACGTCATTTCTAATACGGTCGCCGGAAAGGGCAACAATGTGGACAGCGAGGAGGAGACGAACGTGCAACTGGCCGTCCTCCCTCTGGCGCACGCCTTTGGCCTGACCGTCTCGAACGTGGGCTACCTGAGCGGCACAAAATTTATCATGCACCCGCGTTTTGACACCAACGCCGTGCTTTCCGCCATTGAACGTCACCGCGTCACCGCCTTCGCGGGCGTGCCTGCCATGTTTGTGGCCCTGCTCTACACCCCCGGCGCGGACAGGTACGATACAAGCAGTCTGCGCTATTGTGTGAGCGGCTCGGCTCCCCTGCCCCTGGCCGTCTTAGAGGGCTTTCAGAAGAAATTTGGCTGCCAGATACTGGAAGGCTACGGTCTCTCAGAAGCCACAACGGTACTGACCGGGCATAATCTCACTATGCCCGTCAAACCTGGCTCGGTTGGCAAGCCAGTTACGGGCGTTGAATTGCGTATCGTCGATGATGACGACCACGATGTGCCCAACGGCGAGATTGGCGAAATTATCGCGCGCGGCCCCAATATTATGAAGGGCTATTACAACATGCCCGAAGCCACCGCGAGTACCCTGCGTAACGGCTGGCTGCATACCGGCGATATGGGCAAGTTTGATGAAGATGGCTACCTCTATATTGTCGAACGCAAGAAAGACCTCATCATTCGCGGCGGCTTCAATATCTACCCGCGTGATGTCGAAGAGGTGCTGAACGGCCACCCTGCGGTCATCGAGTCCGCCGTCATCGGCATCCCCTCAGAGCGCATGGGTGAAGAAGTCAAAGCCTTTGTAGTGAAGCGTGGCGAGGTGGATGCTGAAACTCTCAAAGCGTATTGTCGTGAAATGCTGGCGAACTACAAAACGCCGGGCGAAATTGAGTTTGTTGATCTCTTGCCGCGCAATGGAGTAGGCAAGATCGACAAAAAGGAGTTGAGGAAACACCATGTCAATTGATATGCCTCTTGAGGAAGCCCCCCTGTCCCAATTACGGCAAACCCCCATCGACAGCGTGCTGCACATCATCGATGAAGGTCTGGTACATTTACCTTCCTATCGCGAATTGTATTACCGCTGGGAACGCCAGCAGTGGAAAGCGCAGGACATCGACTTCAGCGAGGATAGGAAGCAGTGGGAAGCCATGCCACAGGATGAACGCGAAATGCGCATCTATGCCCTGTCCGCCTTCTTTCAAGGCGAGGCATGTGTAACAGATACGCTCGCCCCCTACGTGTTAGCCATGCCCGACGAAGATATGCGTATCTTCCTCACCACCCAGCTCGTTGACGAGGCGCGCCATACCGTCTTCTTCGAGCGTTTCTTCCGCGATGTCATGGGTGTTGAAACCGGGAAGATCGAAGAATCGCTGGCCTTCGCTCGCCAGTATGTCAACGACGACCTGAAATTTATCCTCATCGACTCGCTCACAGAGGTGGCCGAGCGCATCCGGCAGGAACCGCGCAACCTCGCCCACCTCGTCGAGGGCGTCACGCTCTATCACATCATCGTCGAAGCCACCATGGCCCTGGCAGGCCAGCGCAACATGCTGGAAATCTACCGCACCAACAATCTCTTCCCTGCCTTTCGCGGCGGCTTCACCGCCGTCGCGCGCGACGAATCACGCCACGTGGTGTTCGGCGTAAAATTCCTGCGCGATATGATTCGCCGCGACAACGCTCACGCGCATGTCATAGATGCCGCTATCGATACGTACGCGCCCATCGCCATTCGCGGCATCTCACCGAATCCCGACATGGTCCCGCGCATTCTAGCTATGGGCGGCGACCCCTGGGTATCGCCGCGCTACGCCATGGATTCGCTGGCGAAAAAGCTCAGAGTCATCGGCCTGCGCATCAGCGCCAAACTGCCCGCCATCCCGCCGCCACCCGTGAGCGCGTGAAAGAGAACAAGCCAGGACAGCGGCAATCGCCGCCTGCCCTCTGTCATCCTGAGCGCAGCGAAGGATCTCTCGCGCTGGCATCGTTGGGAATGTTCGGACGTTCGACGGCTGCGCCTTCTGTCATCCTGAGCGCAGCGAAGGATCTCTCGCGGGACAGGGCAGAGATCCTTCGCTGCGCTCAGGATGACAACCGTGCTGAAGTTCACGCCTGTGGGGCTTGCCCCCGCCCTGGTCAATACAAAATAAAGGAGCATCACTATGGTATCCGCTGTCGTGCTTATCAACGTGCAGCGCGGGCAGGTCAACGAAATCGCCCAGAGCCTGCTAGAAATCGAAGGGGTCGCCGAAGTCTACTCCGTCACCGGTGAATACGACCTCGTGGCCTTGCTGCGCCTCCACAAATACGAAGACCTGGCCGAGGTCGTCACCGCCCGCATGGTACAGCTCTCCGGCATCACCAAAACCAACACCCTCATGGCCTTTCAATGCTACTCAAAAGCCGATTTGCAACAGGCATGGGACATCGGAGTAGAATAACTGATGTAGTTCAGGCATAAAAACACTGCGACCGCGCAGTCCTGCCTGTGCGGTCGCAGTGTTTTTATGCCTGGAACTGGAACTACATCATGCCACCCATGCCACCCATGCCGCCCATACCGGCTGGCATTCCGCCGCCAGCGCCTTCTTCTTCTGGCGAGTCGGTGATGAGCGCGTCGGTGGTGAGGAACATGCCCGCGATACTGGCAGCGTTCTGCAAGGCAGAGCGCGTGACCTTCAGCGGGTCAATGATACCAGCCTTGAACATGTCCACGTACTCGCCTGTCAGCGCGTCGAAGCCGTGGTTGCGATGGCTGCGCAGCACGTCTGAGACAACCACTGCGCCGTCTCGACCGGCATTAAAGGCAATATGGCGCAGTGGCTCTTCGAGGGCGCGGCGCAGGATGTTCACGCCCGTCTGCTCGTCGCCAGCCTCCGCCTTCACATCGTTCAGAACATGGATGGCGTGAACCAGCACGGAGCCACCACCGGAGACGATACCCTCTTCGATAGCGGCGCGTGTCGCCGACAGCGCATCCTCGACGCGGTGCTTCTTCTCTTTGAGTTCTACCTCGGTCGCCGCGCCAACTTTGATGACTGCCACGCCGCCGGCCAGTTTCGCCAGCCGCTCCTGCAACTTCTCGCGGTCGTAGTCACTCGTGGTCTCTACAATCTGGGCGCGAATCTGGCGCACGCGCGCGCTGATCGCTTCCGGTTTGCCGGCGCCTTCGACGATAGTAGTGGCGTCCTTGTTGGCGCTGACGGTACGCGCGCGGCCCAGGTCCTTGAGCGTGGCGTTCTCAATTTTGAGGCCCGCCTTCTCAGTAAGCACTTTCGCGCCGGTCAGGATGGCAATATCTTCCAGCATGGCCTCGCGGCGATCACCAAAGCCGGGAGCCTTGATCGCCAGCACGTTGAAAGTGCCGCGCAGCTTGTTGACCACCAGGGTCGCCAGGGCTTCGCCGTCCACATCCTCGGCGATAATCACCATATCTTTGCGCCCCGTCTGCAGGACGCGCTCCAGCACGGGCAGGATGTCCGCGATGGCGCTGATCTTCTTGTCGGTGATAAGAATGTAGGGGTTGGACATCTCCGCTTCCATGCGATCCATGTTGGTCGCCATGTAGGCTGAGATGTAGCCGCGATCGAATTGCATACCCTCGGTATACTCTTTTTCCATCGCCAGCCCGCGACCCTCTTCAACCGTAATCACCCCGTCTTTGCCGACCTTCTCCATCACCTCGGCGATCATCGAGCCAATCTCCGCATCGGCGGCGGAAATCGCGGCCACCTGGGCGATCTGCTCCTGCGTTTCTACCGGCATACTCATCGATTTGATCTCTTCGATGACGGCCTCGGTGCCCTTTTCCAGGCCCTTGCGCAGGATCATGGGGTTCGCGCCAGCCGCCAGGTTCTTCAATCCCTCGGTGATGATGGCCTGCGCCAGCACCGTCGCCGTAGTGGTTCCATCGCCCGCGACATCGTTGGTCCTGGTAGCCACCTCTTTAATCAACTGCGCGCCCATGTTCTCAAACGGATCAGGCAGGTCAATATCACGCGCAATAGTCACGCCATCATTGGTAATGGTGGGCGCGCCATACTTCTTATCCAGTACCACGTTGCGACCCTTTGGCCCCAACGTCACTTTTACAGCCCCGGCCAGCACATCCATGCCTCTTTTGAGGGATTGGCGGGCCTGCTCGTCAAATTGCAATCGTTTTGCCACGAAATCTTCTCCTATACTTACTCTACAATACCCATAATGTCGCTCTCGCGCAGAATCAAATACTCCTCGCCGTCCTGCTTAAATTCAGTTCCAGCATACTTCGCGAAAAGCACCTTTTGCCCGGCACTCACTTCAAGCGCGGGACGTTTGCCATTGTCCATTACCTTGCCAGGACCAACCGCCAGGATTTCACCCTCCTGGGGCTTCTCTTTGGCGGTATCCGGCAGCACGATGCCGCTCCTGGTGACGGTCTCGCGAGATAATGGCTTGACTAATACCCGGTCACCCAGCGGTCGAATCTTGACGCTAACAGTAGTCATACTCCAATCCCTCTCAAATGATGTGTTAGGAACGCAATTCATCGCGTCCACTCGTTCGTGTTTTTAGCACTCTCATCGCGAGAGTGCGAACCTGCTCTATCATACACCATCGCGGGCGCAAGCGCAAGAGGGAATTACTGGTGATTCCTTTGTCTACCCGGCGGAGGTGTTCCCCGTCATGATCCGCACCACCGGGCATGGCATCGCCGCCGCCCCCGGCAAGTGCGGCGCTTTTCTCGGCGCGTTAGCTTTCCCCTACCTGCCGGGCACTTTCCACCTGTCCGGCGCTATGGGCTTCGCCGCCATCGTCTCATTCCTGGGACTTCTGCTCACCCTGTTCCTGCTCCCAGAGCCGAACCAGCGCTCGCTGGAAGAGATTTCCAACGAACACGAAGTGCTGAATAGACACGAAGAACCGGTTGCGGTCGCTGTCTGAACGCCTGAACAAAAACTTGCTATGACTTCCCAGATTAGCTATACTTGTTACACTTATCCCGAAGGATAGGCGTGTTCAGACTGCCCTCATAACAACGAATACGAACAGGTATGACAAGAAAATCAGTCAGCCAGGAGTTGAAGCGCCTGGTCGCAAACACTATACACCTTGGCGCGCTCGTCGAACAGGCGTTGCGCCGCGCTTTAACAGTTCTGCAAACACGCGATGAGGAACTGGCAACCCTGCTGCTCACCAACGACCACGAAATTGACCGCCTGCGCAATGCTGTGGAAAAGCAGGCCATACACCTGCTCACCTTCTCGCAGGCGATGACAGAACAGGATGTGCGGCTGCTCGTTGCCACATTTAGCATTGTTCGTGACCTGGAACGTATCGGGGATGGCGCAGCCGGCATTGCCCGCAATATCCTTCAACTCCCCTTTGAGGAAGGGAAAGAGCCGTCCTTCAGCCAGCATCCCCTCGATTCAACCGGCTATCTCTCCGAAGCATCGATCGTGCAAGAACTGTTTCAACTGGGGATGGAAGCCCTGCACATTTTCCAGGAAACGATGAAGGCGCTCGCGCACCTGGATGTCGCCACCGCGCGTTTCGTATGGCAGGAGGACGATGTTGTCGATGTGCGCTACCATATGGTCCGCCACAATCTGATGAGCGCCTTCTGGGGAACACCGGCGCTTACAGCCATTCAACAGGACAACAAGATGTTACAGCGCATGACCTACTTTCTCTGGATGGCGCATAAGCTAGAGCGTATCTCCGATCATTGCAGCAATATCTGCGAACGCATCCTCTTCATCCAGGAAGGAAAGGCTGCTATAGTTCATGAAGAGCACGATGGCATGTAACAGGTTGGTAAGCTATAATCATACTCCAGGCGCGGCGGCTACTCCAAAAACGCCCCTCACCGCCTATCTCTTTCACTGGGAGGTCGTTTTGAAACGCGCCGATCTCGCCTGTCATGCTGAGCGCAGCGAAGCATCTCTTGCCGGATCGCACGCAGATGCTTCGCTGCGCTCAGCATGACACCTTTCACTCGTAGGTTTTTGCGTTCTGTAGGGGCGGG
>DAHVFL010000303.1 GCA_027316975.1 Chloroflexota bacterium
GTCCCCGCTCAACCACATCATCCGCCCGCGTCCCTACAGCAGGTAATGTCATGTGGTCGCCCTTATCTCTGTAGTGTGTTATGATATAAACCGATGGTTTACAACCTGGTGTTATTCCCCCATAAGCAGTGAAAAGGATGAACCATGACAACAGACGAAGCTTCCGGTGCAGCTACCACGCTGGAAAGACCAGAGCGCACAATTTCTGTGCGCGGCATCTCCACTCATCTATTCGAAGCAGGAGCCTCTACCGCGCCTCCCCTGCTTTACCTGCATGGCGCAAGCCTCGGCAACCTCTGGCTGGACTTTCACCTGGCCTTGACACAGCATTTTCATGTGATCGCGCCTGATACCCCCGGCTTCGGCCTGTCCGAACGTCCCGACTGGATGCGCGACATGAGCGATTACGTACTCTATTTCCGTGACCTGCTCGATACGCTTGGCCTTGAGAAGGCAACTCTGGTTGGACATTCGCTCGGCGGCTGGATGGCTGCCGAAGTAGCCGTCTGGTACCCTGAGCGCGTCGAAAAACTGGTCCTCACCAACGCGGTGGGTATTCGCGTCAAAGGTTCGCCCATCGCCGATCTCTTCGCCATGAACGCGCAAGAAGTGCTAATGGCCTGCTTCGATGATTTCGCGGCGGCGGCTCCCCTCATGCCTGCTGAATTTAACGCCGATTATCTGATCGGCCAGTACCGGCAGTTGACCACGCTGGCATCGCTGGCCTGGAACCCTACATACGACCCCAAACTCGAACGCCGCCTTGCGCGCATCACCTGTCCCACCCTGATCGTATGGGGCGAAAATGACCGCCTCGTCCCACCCATCTACGCTGAAGCGTTCCATCGCGCCATTGCCGGTTCGCAGGTCGCCATGTTGAGCGGCACCGGCCACATGCCCATGTTCGAGAAGCCGCAGGAGTGGAGCACTATCATCGCCGATTTTTTACACAAGTAATACCCGAATGCCTGTCGTCCACCGTCTATAGAACCGGGAGAAATGCTTTGAACAAACTGACCTTTCATTACTTCCACCTGATGCCCTGGCCGCATTTGCCGCCCGATTTCGATGAAAACTACGACTCGGCCTGGGTGACGCTGCCCAACACCTTCTACGATCCCATCAAGGGTCACGCCCTCTACAATCGCTATCTCGACGAAATCGAGCGCGCCGATAAGCTTGGCTGGGACAGCGTTATCGTCAACGAACACCACCAGAACGCCTACGGCACCATGCCGTCGCCCAATATCATGGCCGCCGCCCTGACCCAGCGCGTGAAACGCGCCAGAATCGGCATCGTGGGCAACGCGCTGCCCCTGCACGACGATCCCCTGCGTGTCGCCGAAGAAATCGCCATGCTCGACGTTCTCAGCGGCGGGCGCATCATCTCCGGCTTTGTGCGCGGCACCGGCATGGAGTACTTCAGCTATAGCGTCAACCCCACCGTCAGCCGCGAGCGCATGGACGAGGCGCACGACCTCATTATCCAGGCCTGGACGCGCCCCGGCCCCTTCGCCTTCGAAGGCGAGCATTACAACTATCGCTATGTCAACACCTGGCCGCGTCCCATCCAGCAGCCGCACCCGCCCATCTGGCTGCCTGGCACCGCCAGCATGGAAACCATCGACTTCGCCGCGAAGCATAAATATCCCTACATGACCGTCTTCATGCCCATGGAACAGCGCAAACGCGCCTACGAAATGTACCGCCGGGTGGCCGAGGAAAAGTACGGCTACGAAGCCCGGCCCGACCAGCTGGCCTTCTGCACCCCTGTCATCTTAGGCGAGACCGACGATATCGCCATGAAGGAAGGCGAAAAATACGCCATGTGGCTCTTCGATAAAGGTTTAAAAGTGCGCCCAGAGTTCTTCGTTCCTCCCGGCTACATGAGCGAGCGCAGCCTCAAAGCCGCCCTCGAAGGCGGCGGCTTCGGCCAGAAACGCACTTTCAAAGAACTGGTCGATACCGGCGTGGTCATCGCGGGCAGCGTAGACACCGTCATCGAAAAACTCTCCTACTACACTGACGTACTACACGCCAACATGCTCGTAACAGGCGGCCACGTCGGCGAAATACCCGATTATCTCGTCTTGAAATTCCAGGAAATGATGGCAAACGAAGTCATGCCCCACTTCCGCGAACAAGTCACCCGCGCCTTTGAGCGGCCTGCCGAGGTAGTCAGCTAAACATTCTGCCAGGGAAGAAGGCAACCGCAGGTTGCCTTCTTCCCTGGCAGAATGTTTAGCTCCAAAGGAGTACAGAATGCCCATAATTCGCACGCCGGACAAGCGATTCGCCGCTTTGCCCGGCTATCCATATCAGCCCCATTACACCGAAGTCAACGGCGTGCGTATGCATTACGTTGACGAGGGCCGGGGGGAAGTCATCCTGTGTTTGCACGGCGAACCCTCCTGGTCCTATCTTTATCGCAAGATGATCCCCATCCTGTCCCGTGACTACCGCGTCGTGGCCCCCGACTTCATCGGCTTTGGCCGTTCGGACAAGTTTACCGAACGCCACGAGTATTCTTTCAAAATGCACCACGACTCACTTGTCGCTTTTATCGCAGCCACCGCGCTAACAGATATCACCCTGGTCGTGCAGGACTGGGGCGGCTTGCTGGGATTGACCGTTGCCAGTGAAAACCCCGACCGGTTCAAACGCCTGGTCATCATGAATACAGGCCTGCCAACGGGTGATGAGCCGGTGGGCAAGGGCTTCACGCGCTGGCGCGAATTTGCCGCCAACCAGACCGACATGCCCGTGAGCGCGGTCATCTACAACGGAGTGGCGCAGAAAGAGTCCATGACCACCGACGTGCTGCTGGCCTACGATAGCCCATTCCCCGACGTGACCTATAAAACGGGCGCGATGGTCTTCCCCCTGCTCGTCCCCATCCAGCCGGACGACCCCGGCGCGAGCGACATGCGAGACGCCCGCGCAGCCCTTGCCAGTTGGCGCAAACCCGCCCTGGTAATGTTCTCGGACAAAGACCCCATAACACGCGGCGGTGAACGCTTCTTCCGCGCCCTGATACCCGGCGCGCAAGATCAACCCCAGATTGAAATTAAGGACGCCGGGCATTTCCTCCAGGAAGACAGGGGCGAAGAGATCGCGCAACACATCATGGAATTTATGGCGCGAACACCATGACCATAGCTCTACTTCGTGTCAGTGTCTCTCTTCTCGTAATCTGAACGTAATCTATGTAGGCACAAACCCGCAAAAGTATCTCGCAACAGCAAAGGAGAGAACAATGGCAACTAACCTGGCAGCGCAGGAACTGGTGAAGCAGAAAGTTGCTGCCTTCGAGCAGCTACAGCCAACCTTTGAGCAGTGTTTCGCTTTTGTACAACAGGTGCATGGACAGCAGCGTTTCCCCGCATTTCCGGTTGCCAGCGCCGTGCGGTATCTCCACTCGCTGTGGATATGCGAATGCAAAGACCGCCTGTTAAGCATCTATAAGAACATCGAACGCTACGAAGGAACCTACTGCCTGCAACTCTTGCAGAACTGGCAGGAGGGGTATTCCGCCGATGTGGTCGATTTCCTCCAAAGAAAGCTGGATATGATGCCCTTTGCCGAATTGACCCGCCGCATTCATGATGCGGAATCACATCACACAGGTGATGGTCTGGCTCAACGTCTCATCGACGGGCGCACTGTACTGCTCAATCGCGGCATAAACTTGATGCGGGCGTTAGATGCAATCTTCTCCATCCCACAGGAGCAACTGGTTGGCGAAGTGCGGGCAGCCTGCGCTCAGTATAATCACAGGCCTGAACAGATCGAGCTACAACTGGCCGAGCTACATACCGACCTGTATGCCTGTATGCCTTCCCAGCTCCTGGCGCAGCGCAATATCGAACTTATGAATAAAATGGGCGTGCATATCATGAGCAAGCCATCCGATCAACCGGGCAATCGTTCCTGGCGCGTGCTCGAACCCTCCATTCCGCCCGGCCCCTTTGCCGAACATGTAATCGACGGATACGTAGAATTAACTGCCCCCCAACATAATAATCCGCAAGGCGTGCGTTTTATTGATCGCTCCGAACGCAGCGATGCAGGAACCATGTAGGCCCCTGCGTAGAAACCGGTCCCGGAGAAGGATTCGTGGATAAAATCACGGCCGGGCGCGGCGACTGCGAGAAGTCGAAATCCGCCAGCTACCGGCAAGATTCGCGAAGAATCATGTATAATAAAAGCAGCGTCCCTGCGCGAGAAACGAAAGGACCAACAAAATGGATCACATGAACGAGAAACGCCCCTGGGCGCTGGTTGCCATCTGGTTTGGCACCATAGCTCTGCTTGGCCTGCTCAAACGCGGCATCGATAAGCGCAGACCTTTTTAGGGAAAATTATTCACGCGCAGGGTAATTGACAATCCGCAAGATGCGCGTTATAGTGTACGCAGCAGGTAAAAATCACTGTCTTACCTCGTTAGGTGAGGCGGCTGTATGAACACAGGCCACTGATCAGAAACGTCGAGAGACGCCAACGATCAGGCCAGGTCTCGTCGGCATGGAACTTCTTACGTCGTACAGTGCCAAAGGTGAACGTACCTCCAGTCTCTGACTGGTGGCTTCTACGCAGTTACCCGCGTTGGCCGCGTCCCGACCGAAAGTTGTTTGTGCGCTGATTGCAGGATGTTGATAGCCGCGTTGGTATCCCGATCCAACACCACACCGCAATGCATACAGCTATGGACTCGTTCAGTTAAGTCTTTATGCGGCCCTTCCCTGTGGCATTGGGAGCACACCTGCGAGGTCTTGCAGGGGTCTACCAGGATCACCATGCGCCCGGCACTCGCAGCCTTGACGCTGACCATCTCGGTAAACGTACTCCATCCTGCGTCCAAAATCGACTTGTTTAACCCGGCTTTTGCACTGGCTCCATTGGGCAAGTACTGCTCGTTCTCATCCTGTTTTGGTGCTGGAGCTTTGGTGAGGTTCTTCACCCGCAAGTCTTCCAGGGCGATAACTTGATACTGGTTGACCAGCTTGTGGGACTCTTTGTGCAAGAAGTCTGCTCGCTGATTGCGTATTTTCCGATGGGCCTTAGCTACTGCTTGAACTGCCTTTTTGCGCCTGTGACTCCCGCGCTTCTTTCTGGATAGCGCTTTTTGTAGTTTCTTCAGGCGCCTCTCTGCCCGACGATAATAACGCTGGTTCTCGATAAACTCGCCAGTGGAGAGCGCGGCAAAATGAGTCACTCCCAGGTCGATGCCCACATCCTCATGGCTCACTGGCAGCGCTTCGGGCTTGCCGACCTCGCAGGTAAACACGGCGTACCAGTACTCTCCCTCTCGCTTGATGGTGAGAGTTTTGATCGTGCCTGACAGGTCCCGGTGCAAATGCAGTTTGACGGTGCCGAGCTTAGAGAGGTGAAGGTTCACCTTGACCACGCCCTTTTTATCTGTCGGACGCTCCCGTGCCTCCAGTTTCCAGCCAGCACGATCAGGATAGGTAAACGAGTTATACCGATTGTGTCCTTGAAAGCGGGGATACCCCGGTTTTTCTCCGTTCTGCACGCGCCGGAAGAAGCCGTCAAAGGCTCGTTTCAAGCGCAGGATCACATCTTGCAGGACATGGGAGGCAATATCCTGATACTCCGGCCTCTCCTCTTTGATGCCTGCCAGCTCGCGTTTTTGCTCGTAATAGCCGATGGCGTGTTCTCCGGTGAGTTGCTTCCGCTGCTCATCATCGTAGTAGTTGGGATGCCGCTTGATGCCCATCTCGTAAGCATCACGGCGCTCTTGCAAGCCGGCATTGTAGAGTTCTCTGCACCGATCAAGCACCCGGTACAATTTTTCGGTTGTAGCCTTGTTTGCGTAGATGCGGTATTTGTAGGCTGTGATGCGCACGATTGCCCCTGTGGTGACATTATTTTGTTGTTGTATGCTGTGATCGCAATAGTAGCAGGTTGCATCTGTATTGTCATGCTTGTTTAGCCCACTCTTGAATGGAATATCTGACAATCACTAATATTGCACATCTACAAATATAATAACATATACTGCCGACAATATCAAATGATATCGTGTGTTAATCTGTTAAGTGTAAGGTACAACTATCTTGACT
>DAHVFL010000304.1 GCA_027316975.1 Chloroflexota bacterium
ACCTCCGGCCTCTCGCGTAATGGAGCTGAAAGTAGTGGGCATGGATTGTGCCGAGTGTACTCAGCATGTCCATCATGCGCTGTGCGCTGTTCCTGGCGTCGAGTCCGTCGAGGTCTTTCTCACCTCTGAGAAGGCTGTTCTACGCCTCGCTTCGACTGAGGTGCCGATGGACACACTGCGCAAAGCGGTGGAGTCAGTCGGTTATGCGGTGGAAGACGCGAACATCGATGTGCAAACGCAGCGTCCTTCCCTCGCCAGCTTCACCCGCCCGGTGCTCACGCTCTTTGGTCTGGTGGTGGGAGCTGTTCTGCTCATTGCAGTAGCTGGGGAGTGGTTCGGTCTCTTTGAACGCATCACTGATGTGATTCCGTGGCCGCTTGGCTGGGCATTGGTCCTGCTGGGCGGTGCTCCTATCTTCTGGAACGTGGTGCGTGCAACGTGGCGGCGACAAGTGATCTCCCATACCTTAATGAGCCTGGGCGTCATTGCAGCTCTGGCTGTTGGACAATGGACGACGGCTGCGGTGGTGGTGTTCTTCATGCATCTGGGCAACTTCGTTGAGTCCTTTACGACCGAGCGGTCCCGCCAGGCCGTCAAGCGTCTCACACAGCTTGCGCCCAAAAAGGCAAGGGTAGAGCGAGAAGGGCAAGAGGTAGAAGTACCCGTGAGTGAAGTGCAGGTGGGAGACACCATCGTTGTTCGTCCAGGGGAGTTGATCCCTGTTGATGGCAAGGTGGTAAGTGGACAGGCCACCATCGATCAGGCGGCGATTACCGGAGAGTCCATGCCGATTGAAGTGAGCACGGGCAGTACCGTCTTTGCCGCGACCATCGCCCGCCTGGGCAGTGTCCGCCTGCGTGCCACCCATGTTGGCAGAGACACGACCTTTGGACGGGTCATCAAAATGGTGGAGGAAGCCGAAGCGCACCGCGCCGATGTGCAACGTCTTGCCGACCGTTTTTCAGCCTACTTTCTGCCAGTCGTCGCAGGTATCGCCCTTCTCACCTTTGCCATCAGCCGCAATCCGCTCTCGACAGCCGCGGTCCTGGTCGTGGCGTGTTCATGTTCATTGGCCCTGGCGACCCCGATTGCAATGCTCGCCTCAATTGGGATGGGAGCGCAGCGCGGCCTGCTCATCAAGGGAGGCAAATACCTGGAGGAGCTTGCACGTGCTGATGTCTTGCTCATCGACAAAACAGGCACAGTCACGCTTGGGCAACTAAGCATCAGCGATATTGTTCCACTTGGCGAGCAAACACCAGATGAACTCTTGCGTCTTGCGGCAAGTTGTGAGCGATATTCAGAACATCCGTTAGCAGAGGCGGTGAGGCGCGAAGCGGTCGTCCACGGGCTTGCTCTCGCCGAGCCAGAGCATTTTGAGGCTGTGCCGGGTCAGGGGGTACGCGCACAGATTGATGGAAGAGACATGGCAATTGGCAACGCACACATGATTCCACAGGGCCATTCCTTCGCACAGGTGCGTGCGCTGCAAGCGCAAGGCAAGACACTGCTGTTTGTCACGCAAGATGGCGCACTGATTGGTGTGCTGGCGGCAACTGATACCGTTCGTCCCGAGGTCAAGACGGCTCTTGCCAGGGTACGCACCTTTGGCGTGAAGCGGATCGAGCTGCTGACTGGCGACCATGAATTAACGGCCAACGATCTCGCGACCCACCTGGGTATCGACTACCGGGCAGGGCTACTGCCTGAAGACAAGATTGCTGTGGTCAAGCAGTACCAGGCAAAAGGGCATACCGTTGTCATGGTCGGCGACGGCGTCAATGACGCACCAGCTCTTGCGCAAGCCAATGTGGGGATCGCAATGGGTGTGGCTGGCACCGATGTGGCGATGGATGCGGCACACATGACCCTCATGCGCGATGATTGGGAGTTGGTTCCTGATGCCTTTGCCATTGCCCATCGCACGATGCGCGTGGTCAAGATGAACATTGCCTTCACGGCACTCTACAACCTCGTGGGGCTCTCGCTCGCCGCCTTTGGCGTGTTGCCTCCCATCGTCGCTGCTGCCGCGCAATCGCTGCCCGATCTGGGCATTCTCGCCAACTCGTCTCGGTTGCTCCGTCAGCCCAAGGGGAAGACGCAGACGTCGGCATCGAGAGCGATGCCTATGACAGCTCGCGCCAGCGATGGTACCGATGCAGCGAACTAAGCAGAACAAGCAACAGGAAGCGACGGAGAAAGGCTATACCCGTTCCGATTGGCGCAAGATTGCCATCGCAAGCGTCACCTTGATCCCGCTGATCCTGGTCGTCTTCTTTCACGTCGGAGTGGGGTCTCCAGTGGTGGTGGCGGTCGTCACAGGCCTCTCCATCGTTGCGGCTGCCTTCTTCCTGTCCTGGGCGACGGAGGCTCTGGAAACGGTCGTGGCTCAATCGGTCGCGCTGGCACTCCTGGCCCTGGTCGAGGTCGCGCCCGAGTACACCTTTGAGGTCATCCTGGCCTACCGTCGCCAGACAGAACTGGCCTCGGCCTCGATGACCGGCGCGAACCGCCTCTTGTTAGGACTCGGCTGGCCGATGATTTTCTTCGTCGCGTACCTGAGTAGTCGCCGGAAAGGGCGAGCGTTCACCGAGATTCGCCTGGACGAGCGCAATGCCCCGGAGATTCTCTTTCTGCTCCTGGCGACCCTCTATGCCTTTGTCATTGTGCTCAAGCGCAGCTTTTCGCTCATCGATTCGGCCATCCTGATCCTCATGTATGTCCTCTACATTGTGCTCGCGCTGCGCACCTCACGCAAGAAAGGGCAGCAGGCAGACGGGGAGGAAACGGAGGAGGACGGAGAGGACGACGATGTCGGGGTGGCAGCTCACACGAAGCAGTTCACGGGCGCGAAGAAATGGCTCGCGATTGGGAGCTTTCTGGTGGCGGGAGCCTTTATCCTCTACGCGGGAGCCGAGCGCTTCATCGATGCGCTGCTGCAAGTGGGGCGCAGCCTGCGCGTCTCGGAGTTTATTCTCATTCAGTGGATCGCCCCCTTCCTCTCGGAGTTTCCAGAGAGTCTGACCGCCTTCATCTGGGCAAGCATGATCGTGCTGGCAGGCAGGGGCCTCAGTAACCTGATCTCCTCCAAACTCAATCAGTGGACGCTGCTCATCGCAGCGATCCCCATTGCCTACAGTGTGAGTTTCGGACATGCCGCGGTGGTGCCCCTGGACAGTCAGGTGACGGATGAGATTTTTCTGACGGCAGCACAGTCGGTCTTCGGAATGACGCTCTTGCTCACCTTCCGCTTTGGCCTGTGGGAAGCCACCGCGCTTGCGGTCCTGTTCCTCGTGCAGTTTTTCATTCCGGTCGAGGGAATTCGCCTCATCATCGCCTGGCTCTACCTGGCACTGGCAGCCGGATTTTTGCTACTCAACTGGCGCAAGGTGCGTCTCTTCAAAGAACTTCACACGGTTGTTTCTACACGCGAAAGGAGACATACATGACACCCATCGACGCACGCGCAGAGGCGTCCCTGTCAGGGGAACCTCATGAGCAGGGAAAATCAGCGGGGTGGAGCGTCCATGCACCAGCGCATCCTGGTCGGGGTTGATGCGGCGGTCTCCCTTCCGACACAGCTGGCACTCTGTACGGTCAGCACCTGCCTTGCAACTGCCTCGCCGCAGCTGCACGTCATTCTGCTGCACGTGATCCCTGTTCCCGCTCTCATCTTACGCACATTGGCGCCGTCAATGAGGCAGCCTCACCTAGTCGCTCCGCCGACCGGTGGGCAACAGACGCAGGGGGAGCATGCCTTGTGGTGCGCGCGGACGCTGTTGCAGCAGCGCGGGATAGCCGCCGAACGCATTGAGGTCCTGCTGCGTGTGGGAACGCCGACCGATGAACTGGTGAAGGCGGCAGAGGAATTTCGCTACCATCGACACAACTGACCCTACACGCTTTCCGCGCTCGCGCCTGTTCCCAGCTTCGCCAGCCCGCTGGCAATCGTCCCGGCCACATCACTTTCCGCTGTCTGGCGGGCGACGCGCAGGGCGTTCTTGATGGCTTTAGCGTTGGATCGACCGTGCGATATAATCGCCGAGCCATTGATGCCCAGCAGCGGCACGCCGCCGTATTCAGCGTAGTCGAGCCGCCCAAAAACCTTGCGCAGTCCGGGCCGCAGCACCGCCGCCGCCAGCTTGTTCGGCAGGGTGCTGGTCATCTGCGTGCGCAGCATCCCAATCAGCGCTTCGGCCAGGCCCTCGCTGAGCTTCAGCACTACGTTTCCTACAAAGCCATCGCACACCACCACGTCCGCGCCTCCTGCCGGAATATCGCGGCCCTCCACATTGCCAATGAAATTGATGCCCAGCGTCGCGGCGCTGGCTTTCAGCAACTGGTACGTTTCCTGCACCTGCACATTGCCCTTGCCCTCTTCTTCGCCATTGGCAAGCAGGCCGATACGCGGCGCGGAAATTTTGAAAATATTCTCCATGTAGATCGAACCCATCAGGGCGAACTGCTGCAAGTATTCAGGTTTGCAATCCGTATTCGCGCCCATATCGATCACCAGGCACACGCCATTTTTCGTTGGCAGCACGCCTCCCAGCGCGGCGCGTTTGACCCCTTTGATACGCCGCAAAACGATTGTCGCCGCCGCCATCATGGCCCCGCTATTGCCAGCCGAGACCGCGCCCAGCGCCGCCCCGTCGCGCACCTGTTGCAGCGCCAGCAGCATCGAAGCGTTGCGCTTCTCACGCGCCGCCGCCGCCGGATCATGCTCGTCCATGTCGATCACATCGTCGGTATGGATGATAGGCAAATCGAGTCCCCGCGTCTCGTGTTTCGCCAGTTCCGCGCGTATGGCATCCTCGCGGCCCACCAGAATAACCCCCATGCCATATTCTCGCGCCGCCAGCGCCGCCCCCGCTACGATCTCGCCGGGAGCATTATCGCCCCCCATCGCGTCCAGCGCCACGCGGTTCGGACGCCTTGCGCCGTCGCTCATCCCTTTTTCTCCTCAGGCCCGCCGATAGTCGCCCTCACCAGGTCCAGCAGCTTATCCAGGTCAAAGGGTTTGTAGACGATGTGTACCACACCCGCCTGGCGAAACCATTCTTCCTCGTTTTTCGCGTCCAAAAAGGCCGTTACCACGATCACAGGAATCTTATGCTCGCCCATCTCCATCAACCGCAGTTCGTCGCGCCCGTCCAGGTATTGCATCATCAAGTCAAGCAGGATCAAGTCCGGCTTGTGCTCCTGCACCGCGTCAAAGAAACGCAGGCTCTGCGTCATCATAAACGTCTCGTAGCCTTCATCGGCCAATGCCTCGCGCAACAAATCAGCAATGGTTGGGTCATCGTCCATGACCAGGATTTTTTTCGCCATCTGCGCCCCCTCATGTAACAATTTGGTAAGATTCTAGCCCTTGCGGGCATCTCTTGCGCCCTTTAGCTCTCTCAGGTATCCCTATTATAGCATGACGCTTTCTAGAATGGACGTTTAGAACGGTCACTTTACGTAAAAATAGGACTTTGTTATGTGCGCCGGAACACCAGCACAGTAAATCCTGCTTCCGTCTCGATCTCATGCAGGTCAAGCATGGCTTCGCGCATCTCACCCGACAGATGCCAGTAATTGGGCGTCATCATCACCACTTGCTCGATTTCCTCTTTATTCAGATGCATCGAGTACGCAAGAGTAGACGACTCCACAAGCTCAAATTGCCCGGCAAATTGCTCTTGAACATGTTGCTGCTTCTGCTCCTCCATACCCAGCAACCCAAGCGTGCTACGCAGGCGCAACAGGTGTTCAGCGGCGGGAATTACCACGATCAGGATTCCATCCGCGCGAAGGATACGCGCAAACTCGGTCGGGTTGCGAGGAGCGAAGATATTCAAGATGGCATTGGTCACGCCATCCATTAGCACCAGCCGTTGTTTCACATCAGCAACCACGAAGAGCAATTGCCTGTAACGCTTCGCCGCCATCCTGATTGCCTCTTTCGAAACATCCAGACCAATGCGGTAGCCACTTTGCAAAGGAGCCAGCGCGTCCCGCAAGCGAGCCAGGTAATATCCCTCGCCGCAACCAGCAT
>DAHVFL010000305.1 GCA_027316975.1 Chloroflexota bacterium
GTTGACAAGAATATCAATTCCTCCCAGACCCTCAAGCAGCGTAGCAGCCATGCGTTGTACCTGTTCGGGGTCTGTAACATCGCAGGAGACCGCCAGGCTGCGGCGGCCCAGCGCTGAAATTTCACCGGCAAGTGTATCGAGTTCCAGGCTGGTACGGGCCGTCACCGCGACATCCGCGCCAGCACTGGCGAGCGCGAGTGCGATGCTGCGCCCGATGCCACGACCCGCGCCAGTGACGACGGCGCGCTTTCCCGAAAGAACGAGAGTTTGATCGCTTGCCATAAAACGTACCCTCCAAAAGTAGTCTTGCGTGGTTGTTTTTATGCGTCTGAGGTTTCAATGATGCACAGGTCGGCGCGACCCGCCGCGATGATGGTATTCACCTCGTCGCTGGTAGTCAAATAGCCGCCGACGATGGTTGGTATACCGGCCTCGTTGCGGATACGGTCGCTATAGGCGGTCAGAAAACTCCGCCCATACGCTGGTTCGCCGTCGCTGGTGGTCTGGCCCGCTTGCACCGCAATTATATCACATCCATGCTCCTTCAAGGTCCTGGCAACGATAACTGCGTCCTCGACAGTCATACCACCTTTAACGCAATCACTGGCATTGAGCGCAACCGACAGTGGCTTGTCAGCAGGCCAGGCAGCACGCACAGCATCAAAAATGTCCAGAGGGTACCGCATCCGCTGTTCCAATGCCCCTCCGAATTCATCGTCGCGCCGGTTGGTGAGGGGTGAAAGGAAGCTTGCCAGGAGATAGCCATGCGCCATGGAGAGTTGCAGCAGGTCGAAATCTGCTTCCATTGCCCACTGAGCGCTGCGCACAAATTCCTGACAAACTCGCACCATGTCTTCGTCCGTCATCTCTTTTGGAACCTGGCTATGCGGCCCGTAGGATACGGCAGATGCCGATACTAAAGGCCAGTTATCTTGTCGCAATGGCCTGTCCAGCCCTTCAGCGCGAGGCCGCGTCGAACCACGCCGGCCAGCATGATTTAACTCGATACCTATTTTCTGCTCCGTTACGCGGTGAATGCCAGCAACAAGTTCCGCCCATTTTTCAACTTGAAGCTTTGTATAGATGCCAGCGCAGCGCGGTGTAATGCGCCCCTCAGCCGAAACAGCGACCAGTCCAACATACGCCAGGCCAGCGCCCCGGTAGGTATCTTTGAGGAGTGGGACATACCCGGTATTCTCTAAAATACCATGGTCTGGCAGGGTAAGTTGTTCTGTATGAGGCAATCCTGATGGTGTACCCTCAACCGCGCGCGCAAGCACAAAACGGTTTGCTATCATGAGCGAACGCAGGTGCAACGGGTTAAACATTGGCGCCGGGGCAAACAGGCGTTGTGGTTGGCTTTCGGGCGGGAGTATCCTCTTATTCACAATTTTTGTTTGCTGCGCGTGCCAGCGATCAACCGCCTCGCCAAAGCGCACATCGCGAAAACGCAGGTCGTCATAGGTGATGCGCCCGCTACGCGTGAGCAACTGGAAAACGAACTGCACCGGTTCCAGACTACGATAGCGTTTGATGGTCTCGAAATAGCTCTGGCTCTCGGATGCGGCGCGCTGGAAAACCTCCACTACGGGTTTGCGTTCCAATTCGTAGGCGTTGAGCGCGGTATCCAGGTCGGCATATTGTTCAAGCGCGCCTGCCAGCGCGATAGCATCTTCCATCGCCAGTTTCGTGCCTGACCCGATAGAAAAATGCGCTGTATGCGCGGCATCACCCAGCAAAACGATGTTGGCATGATGCCAGTTTCTGGTTTTGAGGGTAGGGAAGCTGATCCACTTCGAGTTGTTAGAAAGCAACGTTGCGCCATTGAGATGTTCTGATAGCAAGCGCTGGCAGTAGGCGAGGCTCTCCGCTTCACTGGCCTTATCCAGCCCGGCGTTTAGCCACGACGCCTCATCGCATTCGACCAGATAGGTGCTGGATGTGCCGCTATAGGGATAGGCATGTACCTGGAACAGGCCGTGCTCGTTCTCGCAGAAAATAAAGGTGAAGGCATCTAACACCTTGCTCGCCCCCAGCCAGATATAGCGCGCTTTGCCATACTCTAGCGCGGGTTTGAACTGTTCAACATAGGTCTTACGCGCCACGCTATTGAGACCATCTGCCGCGATCAGCAAATCATACCCATCCAGTTGCGCACTATCGTTAATTTCTTCGCTAAAGCGCAGAGCGATGCCAATTTCACGGCACCGTGCCTGTAAGATTTTGAGCAGGGACATGCGCGCGATACCTGCAATTACATGGCCTCCGCAGCGTATCGTTTCGCCGCGATAGCGCACATCGATGGCGTCCCACTTCACAAACTGGTTGGCGATTTGCTCGTATGACTTGTAATCGGCGCGTTGAAACGAGGCCAGCGTGCGATCAGAGAAGACGACTCCCCAGCCGTAGGTGACACCAGCGGCGTTGCGTTCGAGAATGGTAATCTCGTGCGCGGGATTGGCCTTCTTGATGAGCAGGCCGCTGTACAGCCCGGCAGGGCCACCTCCCAGAATAGTGATCTTCATCGCTCGCTCCTGCCCAGGCCAACCAGCGCTTCGGCCAGTCGCTCTATCTGAGAGATATGCGGTATGGTGGGGAAAAGCAGCAGGTCGTCGCAACCAGCCTCTTCATAGCCTCGCATAAACCCCGCGATTTCTTGAGGTGTGGTCAGCATCCATGAAGCGATTCTCTCGGCCACAGGCCCGGCGAAGGAATAGTATTCGCGCATATAGCGGTATCCTGCCTGTGTCTCTGCATCACTGCCCAACGCGAAGTAGGCCTGCGCCCATATTTGCGGCTTTCCGGGCCGCCCTATGTCTCTCCACGCGGCCCGCGCTTTATCGGCTCCGCGCGCGAATGCTCTGGGTGGGCCTCCACCATGCACATAGCCATCAGCATAACGCGCCATGCGAGCAAAGCCCTGGTCGCTCAATCCACCGATCAGCAGGTCAGGACCGCGTTGCCGCTCCAATTTCGGGCCAATCGCGCTGTCTTCCCACAGAGAGCGCAGCGCGATTAGCTGTTCAGTGAGACGCCGACCCCTGCTGCGATAGTCAATACCTGCCGCTGCGTAATCTTCATGACGCGCTCCAACGGCCAGCCCCAACACTAACCTGCCCTGCGAAAGCGCATCGACCGTCGCGGCGGTTTTAGCCAGCAGAGCATTGTTATGCAACGGCCCGATCACAATCGTAGTTGCCAGTTTGACGCGCTGCGTGATGGCAGCAACGGCAGCCAGCGTGGTAAGCGGCTCGAAGCTGTCGTAAGCCAGCCGGTCGATCACGCCCAGGCTTGAAAAAGGCCCTGCCTCCGCTCGCTTCGCCCAATCCAAAATAAGCTGGCTATGTGTGCCCGCGATGCCCGAAGGCAGCCCAACGCCAATTCGCATACGCGCAACCCCTTTGTTGCTAATCAATCATTGATGAGTGGTTACTTAGAGTATGACACAAAATGGATAGATGGCTCAAGAGCCAAAGTCAGTTTGTATTGAAATTAGAACATTTATATCATATACTTGTTCTATGCACACACTGATTAAGCAGACTCCATTTGAAAACCTGACCTCAACCAATCCCCTGCGCGAATTTCGCCTGTATCAGGCCAGTTTCCTGCTGCGTGACTATGGGTGGAGTATCTCTGACCTGGACTTCTTGCAAGACGGTAATTTGCCAATGGAAATAGACCCTAAACGCGCCTGGGCAGAGAGGCATCTTCGCCAATCTCCCCTGGAGATCATGACAGCCGAACGAGCGCAATTACTGCGAGTACCAGGCATTGGTCCACCTGGCGCAGATAAAATTATCCAGGCTCGGCGACGGGGACGCATTGCCGATCTCTCCTCCCTGCGCAAACTCCATATTCGCGCTCCCGAACATGCTGCACCGTTTATTCTTTTGGACGGTCATAAGCCAACAGAGCAGATGGTTTTGTTGTAGAGTATGATTTGCCTGCACTTAAAATTCTTATAGCCATTGAACATACTTCTCAAATCTTCTCAAGTTTACGAATCACCTACGCACCGAATCCAGCGCGGCTCAATGCTCTCTACTGGCTGATCGAATAAGCCTGCCTGTTCTACGCGGAATAGTTGCGCAAAATCTTCGGGGGCGAAGGCTTTGCGCAGGCGAGCCGCGTATGACGTAACCAGGACGTTGAGGTAGTGTTCAACATCATAGTCGCGGCGGTCTCCAACGACTTCGCGCAAGGATGGCGCCGCGCCTGCATGTGGTTTTCCATCGCTCGAAGTAGTTTCACTTTGTGTACGGTTCTGATCGATGGTAGTATCTTCTGAGGTTTCTGGCAACCAGACGTAGACTTTTCCACGGGCGCGGTAGAAGCGGACGCGCTCGCCCGGGTACCAGCGCGTCCGCCCGGCTGCCAGTAAAGCTTCGTACTGCGGTTCGGGATGCGACGCGCGCGAAGACTGGTAGGCTTCCGGCGTTTTTGAAAGCCGCACCCGCGTCCCCATTTCTGACGCTGGCAGAGCGCAGTTGCGAAGAGACATCACTGTATCGAGGAAGATGCGATGTAAACCGGGTATATCATTGGTCAGCAAACATAAAAGGGCCTTGCGCAAGAAGCGGTCTCCGAATGGCTCCGAGCGGCTGGAACGCAGGGCCACGCCGCGCACCACCAACTGCCCGTTGTAGGTGAGGAGCGCGTAGTTTTTGACTTCGTGGCTGAACATGGCGCGGTAACGTCCCTCGTACTCAAGGCGGATGCCCGGCGGCAATTCCGCGCCGATCTGAGCTACCAGTTCGCGCTCCTGTTCTTCGTTCCAGTCGGTTGGCACGGCGAAATACACGCCGTCGGTATCTGCTTCGATCAACGCCATGCCGCGCCCGCGCAGCGCATCTACTACCTGAGTAAGTATTTCGCGTCCGCGCCGGGTGACTTCGCCCGCGGCATAGCTATCGGCGAAGAGAGCCATCGAACCGGCTCCCATGTACCCGTAAGCAGAATTGACGAGTATTTTCATAGCAGCCTGCGTTGCCTCGTGATGATTGACCTCCACCGGGTCCTCTGAAGCAACTTTCGCGGCTGCCTTATGCGTCAGTCTCAAATCGGTCAACCTGTTCACGAGGCTGAGCAGTACACCCAGTCGATCACAGGCCGGGCCGATCTGGAAGGTGCGCATGAGCGAAGGGTACAGCGAGGCGACATCGCATTTCACAACGTGTTCCGCCACGCCTTCCGCGAAGAGATGCACCGCGCCACCCTCGTGCAGTCCATACGCCGATGTTTGTCCGGTGTTCTGGCGAGGCAACGCAGCCCCGGAGCGCAGATAAGCGCGCACCAGCATAGGTTCGAGAATACCCATTGCCGGGCCAGCCGAGGCCAGGCGTTCATAGCGACGTGGCGCCATGCTCGCCAGGGCAAAGGGCGCGCCCAGCAAACGGCGCGAAAGCCCATCAACTTCGGTTACATCATCTAGCGCATAGCGGCGCACTCGTGCGGGGTCGCGGCGATAGGTGTCGTAGACGGCGGCCCCTTCCAGGTACACGCGGTCGGCTGAGGCGATGCCGAAATAGCGGGCCACGTCTTTCAGACCATGTCCGGGCATATCGCGCACCACGAAATCATGACGGCGCACCGCGTCCAGCGTATCGATCAACTCGCGCCCTGCCAGGCTGTAGCGCACCCGTTTCCTCGCCTCTGGCCCAATCGCCAGCGTCTCTTCGCGCCTGTCCGGCAACACCGGGCCACCCGCGCGCCCGATACGCAAAGGAATTCTAAGCACGGATGCGCGTTGTTCCAGAAAAGGTAAATCAAAGCCGAAGAGGTTATGATTCTCGATCACATCGGGGTCGCGTTCGCGAATCAACGCGCACAGATCAGCGATCATACGCGCCTCATCTTCCGGCTGTGGGGCTTCCAGTATCGTAGCCAGGCCGCGACTATCGAGCACGGAAATCAAAAAAATGCGCCCATTCTGTGGTTCCAGCGAGGTGGTTTCAAGATCAAATTGCAGGCGGTGCAGGTCTTCATAGCTCAACCCCCGGAAATAGACGCGCCCACTAGCCATCAGGTATTGCTC
>DAHVFL010000306.1 GCA_027316975.1 Chloroflexota bacterium
ATCTCTCGTGAAGCCAGGCGCAGATCCTTCGCTGCGCTCAGGATGACAGCCGGTGGGTGGGGCTTGTCCCGCCCTGGTTATTTCGCCGGACGAACACTATTATAAGGAGCTAACCATGATTGTTTTCCAATACGATCCTGAAATTATTCGCCGCTACCCTTCGATTGTGGGTGGCGTGATTTATGCGCGGAACATGATCAACGGCCCAACGCCGCCGCAATTGCAGTCAGCGTTTTCGGTGGAACAACAGGCAACTCTACAGCGCACCGGCGATACGCCGCTCAGCCAGATTCCATCGCTGGCAGCGTGGCGCGGCGCATTCCGCGCATTTGGCGTGGAGCCGACGCAGTACCGCTCCGCCGCCGAAAGTCTGCTGCGCCGCCTCACGAAAAAAGGCGACATTCCATCTATCAACACGCTGGTCGATCTATGTAACCTGGTCAGCATCCACTACGCCCTGCCGGCCGCCGTATTCGATACGCGCGCCATCAATGGTACATTGACCGTGCATTTCGCCAATGGCGGCGAGCGCTATACCACGCTCGGACAAGACGAAACAGACCACCCCGAAGAGGGCGAAGTCGTTTTCAGCGACGATACAGGGCTGGTCATGGCCCGTCGCTGGTGCTGGCGACAAAGCGAACAAAGCGCGGCCCAACTCGACACGGCCAGCGCCATCATTACCATCGAAGCGCACCATGCCAATGCACACCAGGATATTGAATCCGCTCTGCAAGATGTGCTGGCGCTGCTCACGACATATACGGGAGGCACGTATATTGCAGATATTCTTGATGTAAAGAAACCGGCATTTGAAGTGCAAACGGAAATGATAGGAGAACACCATGCCCTCAACAACAAATAACACCAGCCCGGCCCTGAAAATTAGCCAGGCGTTCGAGCAGGCGAAGCGCGAAGGACGCGGCGCTCTCATGCCCTATTTCATGTGCGGCTTTCCTTCTGCTTCCCAGAGCGTCGAACTCGCGCTCGCGGCCATCGAGGGCGGAGCAGATATCATCGAACTGGGTATGCCGTTTAGCGACCCGCTTGCCGATGGCGCGACTATCCAGCACGCCGGACAAGTAGCATTAGAGCGCGGCATGACCATGCGCGGCTGCATGGAAGTTGCGCGGCAAGTTTCGGCGCGCAGCGATGCCCCGCTCATCCTGATGGGCTACTACAATCCCGTGCTGGCGTTCGGCATCGAGCCATTTTGCCAGTTCGCCGCAGCCAGCGGCGTTTGTGGCCTGATCGTTCCCGACCTGCCACCGGAAGAGGCCGACCCGCTACAACAGGCTGCCCAGGACAACGGACTCAGCCTCATCTACCTGGTACCGCCCACCACGCCCGGCGCGCGCATCGCACGCATCGTACAGATGGCCACCAGCCAGAGAGGAAGCTTCATCTATTGCGTCTCGCTCAGCGGCGTAACCGGCGAGCGCGCCGAATTGCCCCCCCATTTGCATGATTTCATCCAGCGAGTCTATGGCTATACGAAAGGTCATGGGTTGCCACTGGCGGTTGGTTTCGGATTGTCCACTCCCGCCCATATCGCCGAAGTGACCAGCTATGCCGACGGCGCGGTGGTTGGAAGCGCGCTGGTCAGGCTGATAGAGCAAAATCCGCCCGAAAAGCAGGTTGAAGCCATTAAAGCCTATATTCAGGGCCTGCGAGCGGGTAGAAGGGAAATATAAAACAAGTTGTAGGGACGTTTGAGTCGCCCGTGTGTCCAAATGCTTGCCAGTATCCCTTACAATAAGCATATTAACAGCGCAATACTGAGGGGGCGGGTCGGACGATGATGTTGGGTGGGGACGCTTGCGTCGCCCTTATGAGCTTGTTGTAATGAAAGGGATCAGCATGTATTGTAGAGGCATCCGGGGAGCCACCACCGTTGAGCGCAACGAGCGCGAAGAGATACTGGCCGCGACTATAGAGCTATTAGAATTGCTCATTTCGCGGAACGACCTGCGGGCAGAAGATGTCGCCAGCGCGATTTTTACCATGACGGACGACCTGGATGCGGAATTTCCTGCGGTAGCCGCCCGTATGTTGGGCTGGTCAGAAGTTGCCTTGATGTGTATGCGCGAGATACCGGTACCCGGTAGTCTGTCAGGGTGTATTCGCATCTTGCTGCATGTCAACACGGAGCGCGGCGCAAGTGAAATGAGTCACGTCTATATACGTGGGGCGGTCAATTTGCGTCCAACGTTCAACATGCATTAAACTAAACTGGTAACATGTTACCAAACGGCAGGCAATCATGACGTAGCTGTCACGATCAGCCGGAGAACTGGCGATGATAGCCAGCAAGGGGTAGGGCTAGGCATAAGCCATTCATCCGACGTTTCAGGCACAAAGGAGCAGATTTCATGATTGTCGTAATGCAGGCGCATAGTAACGACGAAACTATCGAACACGTCTTAACTTTCCTCAAAGGTCACGGGCTGAGCGGTCACCTCTCGCAGGGTGTGGAACGCACCGTCATTGGCGTACTTGGCGCGGTCGGCCCTTCGGGAACGCATTCAACCGCCGGCGGCCTCAACCCATCCATCAGCGAGGCATTGGAGGGCTTGCCGGGCGTCGAACAGGTCTTGATTGTCAGCAAGCCCTTCAAACTCGCCAGCCGCGAATTTCACCCCACAAACACTATCGTCGAGGTGCCAGTCTCCTGTATGTCAGATGGGGTAGCGCGTATCGGAGGCAGCGCGGTTATCATGATGGCAGGTCCATGCACCGTAGAGAGTGAAAAGCAGTTGATGACCACCGCCGAAGCGGTGCGCAAAGAAGGCGCGGTCATCCTGCGCGGCGGAGCCTTCAAACCCTCCACATCACCCTACGGTTTTCGCGGCATGGGCGAGGATGGTTTGAAATTGCTGGCGAAAGCGCGCGACGCCTTTGGTATGGCGATCATTACCGAGGTCATGACGCCCACTGATGTAGACATGGTATGCGAGTACGCCGACATTTTACAGGTCGGCACGCGTAACATGCAAAACTATTTCTTGCTGGACGAGGTCGGGCGTGTCGATAAACCCGTCGTACTCAAACGCGGCATGTCTGCCACCATCGAAGAGTGGCTGCTGGCGGCGGAATACATTCTCGCGCAGGGCAACCCCAACGTCATCCTGTGCGAGCGCGGCATCCGCACCTTTGAGAAAATGACACGCAACACCATGGACATCAGCGCTATTCCCCTGGTGAAAAAGCTCTCGCACCTGCCCATCATCTCCGATCCCAGCCAGGGTACCGGACACCGCGATCTCGTTTCCGCCATGTCGCTAGCCTCGGTTGCCGCCGGCACCGACGGCTTGCTCATAGAGGTTCACCCTAATCCCGACGAAGCCCTGAAGGACGGAGCGCAGTCGCTGACCATCCCCCAGTTCCGCAGCTTGATGCCACAGGTGAACGCTGTAGCCCGGGCAATCGGGAGGGACGTAATTACAGACTAAACTATCCGGTTTTCAGAAAAGAAAAGGAGGCATTTGATGTACTCTCTAGCTCAAGTGAACATAGCGCGTATGCTGGCTCCCCTGAGTGACCCACTTATGGGCGAATTTGTGGCGCGGTTGGACACGGTCAACGCTTTCGCGGATGCCAGCCCCGGCTTTGTGTGGCGCTTACAAACGCCGGGGGGCAATGCCACCGACGTTCGCGCCTATGAAGATGAGTTGATTCTTCTCAACATGTCGGTGTGGGCTTCGTTGGAAGACCTTACGCGCTATGTTTACGCAAGTGAGAGCCTGCACCGCGATGTGTTGGAGCAGCGCCGCCGCTGGTTTCAACGCTTCGATGGCCCATATGTGGCGCTCTGGTGGATTCCCCGGCACCATATCCCCACCGTTGAGGAAGCCAAAGAGCGCCTGGAGCATTTGCGCGCGCATGGCGAAACTCCTTATGCCTTCACTTTTAAGATGCCTTTTCCCGCGCCAGATGCCAACATAGAACAACCCGTGCCAGTATTTGAAGACTGTTTAGCCTGATGTATGAAAAGTCGCGCCTCCGGCGCTCAACAGATTGGTGGGTTTGGCACAGGGCTGCCCACGCCGAACCCACCAACAATCAGAAAGAAGTCCGCTTACAGGCAGATTAGCAGAAATACGACTATTTTGGAGATTCACAAAAGAATGGGAGTATCGCTCCACCCTTGTCATCCTGAGCGAAGCGAAGGATCTGCGCCGCTCAGCAATGGTCTGAGGAGATCCTTCGCTTCGCTCAGGATGACAAGCTCTTCACTTTGTTCCACCTTCTATTCCCCGCATCTTTTGTGAAACTTCATAATCACTCTGCTGGAAGGAAGAACGAGATGGACATCCTGATGCTTACTGAGGAGGACGTTCAAAACCTCCTCGACCCCGATTCCCTCCTCGGTGTGCTAGCCGAAGGGTTCAAGTCGTTAAGCGAGGGAAAGGTCGTCGCGCCTCCACGCAATGAACTGAGAATGGGGAAGGCTGGATTCGTGCTGGGTATGCCGGCCTGGCAGCCTCAAAGCGATGCAGCCATCAAACTGGTTTCTATCTTTCACGCGAATCAGCAGTTGGGCCTTCCTTCGCACCTGGCTCTGGTTTGTCTTTTAGACGAGCAAACAGGAACGCCCGTTTCCATTTTGAACGGCACCGCCATCACTGCCGCCAGAACAGCAGGCGCGGCGGCTCTCTCAACCCGGCTATTAGCGCGCGCGAATGCTTCCGTGTTGGCGATCCTCGGCGCTGGCGTCCAGGGCGTCGCGCATGTTAAAATGCTTCCTCGCGTGCGCGATTTTCGCGACATTCGCATTGCCGCGCGCACCTTTTCCCATGCGCAACAACTCGCGGCAACGCTTCCCCAGGCTCGCGCGGTCGCGTCATTTGAAGAGGCCGTTCGCGGAGCAGACGTTATTTGCCTGTGTACATCATCCGGCACCCCCATCATCTCTGCGAACTGGCTCTCACCTGGCGCGCATATAACTTCTGTTGGCTACGCGCCCCCTGGCGGGGAACTGGATCGCTCCGTGATAAAGCAGGGGAACCTGTTTGTCGAGACGCGCCTGGCCTTCGAGCCGCCGCCAGCCGGTTGCAGCGAACTATCGGGACTCGATCCCACCACCGGGACAGAGCTGGGGGAAGTCCTCCTCGCCCGGCGTCCCGGACGCCAATCAAACCTGGATATCACCATCTACAAAGCGATGGGTCACGCCATGGAAGACATGGTTACGGCTAACCTGGTCTACCAGCGTGCCAGGCAGCAGGGCGTTGGACAACTGGTGAAGCTATAACGTTACGCTTTTCGTAACGACGTAAAAAGCACAGCAACACTGCTCAACGCGAGTCCTCCCGCGATCAAAAACAGCACGGTTTGCCCGCCAGGCGACACGAGTAGCAGCCCACCTACAGCCGCGCCCAGGGGTTCGCTGCCGAAGGATAAGAAGCGGAACGCGCTGTTCACCCGCCCTTGCAGGTGTTCGGGCGTAATTGAGAGACGATAGGTAACAAGCGTCACCCCGTAGACCGGCCAGAGCAAACCTATGACACCAAAGCCCACAATCAACAGCGGCGCGGACGGAGCAAGCGCGAGCAGCAGCGCCGCGCCAGCCCAGACAATTACTGAGCCGATCATGATTAGAGCGAAGCGCAGGCGCGCTCTTAGCAAGGGAGCTATGACGCCACCCAGAACGCCGCCCACCCCTTCCGCGCTCAACACAAACCCCAGTGTCTGTACATCGATATGCAGCGACCCGCGAGAGAGCACGATGATAATGAGCGTGATGGGGCTTTGCAGGAAGTTCACTACTGTCGTGAGCAAAGCCATGATACGCAACAGGCGCTGCTGCCACAGGAAACGCAGCCCGTCAGCGATTTCCCTGTACAGGGAGCGTCGTTTTTCTGTTGCGCGCTCCATCTGAAACGACACGCGGATGAACAACAGCGAAATGACTGAGACCAGGTATGAAATGCTATCCGCAGCATACGCCAGGACCGCTCCCGTCGTAATCTGGGAAGCGCGTGCAATGATAAAGGCTCCCAGGCCTGGGCCAAAAAGCGCCCCAA
>DAHVFL010000307.1 GCA_027316975.1 Chloroflexota bacterium
ATCGAGCGGTATGAACACCGCATGGAAGACTATCGTCTGCCCAATGGCAAGCAGGCTCGCGAAGCGTATGCCGTGATCATCGGAAACGATGGAGCGAGCCTGCTAAGTGCGGTCTATGCCGCGTCCGCCCCTGCCTGGCTGCGCGAGATTCCTGCGGTCCAAATACTGCGACGGGTCTGGGTGCAGAATTTTTACTGGGAAGAGGGCGAACTGCGCTGGCGTGAACTTTCCAATATGCCCTCTGCGGGAGCACTGATCAACTCTCCCTATGATCCTCAAGCCCTGTATGCGCAAAAGCGGGAAACCAGTTGGATTGGCTACAAAGTGCATGTGACGGAAACCTGTGATGAGGACGCTCCCCACCTGATTACCCATAGTGAAACCGCTCCCGCCCCTCAAGCCGATGATGATGCCATTCCGTGCATTCATGAAGCCCTGGCGGCTCAGCAGTTACTGCCCGAGAAGCATGTCGTGGACACCGGATATGTGGATGCCCAGGAACTGGTCAGGAGCCGAGAGGACTATGGAGTCGATCTCTTTGGGCCAACCAGAGAGGATTATCATTGGCAAGCTCGTGAAGGCACGGGCTTTGAGGCTTCCCAATTCGCCATCGATTGGCAGAAGGAGAGTGCCACTTGCCCGGCAGGTAAGACCAGTAGTAGTTGGTCGCCCGTTGAGGATCGACGAGGCAACCCGGTCATCAAAATCAAATTTGCCGTGCAGGATTGTCGTCCCTGTCCGCACCGTCAGCACTGCACGCGCACGCATTCGACCTCACCACGTCGCGTTCTCACGGTGCGCCCCGAGCCTGAGTATCAGGCTTTGCAAGTGGCACGTGAACGACAAGCCACACAAGAGTTTAAAACAGCCTACAACCGACGGGCTGGGATCGAGGGAACGCTCTCGCAGGGCATTCGTGCCTTCGACTTACGGCATGCACGCTACCGCGGCCAGGCGAAAGTCCATCTCCAACAGGTCTTCACGGCGACTGCCCTGAATTTCTGCCGAATGTATGCCTGGCTCACCGAGCAACCCCGAGCGAAGACACGGAAAGCCGCGTTCGTTCGACTTGCCAGGAAAGATGCTTAAGTGGATGAGCTTACGATTTCGCCAGCAGTATCCTGCCGGCGAGAGATCCTTCGCTGCGCTCAGGATGACAGCTCCACTTGATGGCCCCTTTCCTAAAAAACCTGCCAGTGAAAGGTGGAGTGAACGAGGGGTGCAGACCCTTGCGGTCGCCCTCGTCCTACATCTTCATTCCCCAAATTTCATATCTCCCGCGTCTTTACTTCAGATGGATGAAAAAAAGACCGGAATATCTTTTGAGAAAAAGAAGTTACCTGTAACAGAATGTATCTGCAAAGAGGCAGCATTTTGGCAGCGAATTTTGAGCCGTTGGCGTACTAACTAACGTATATATTGGTAAGTAGAGTGAAGAGTGGTCTGCAACGGTTACGTTTGTACATATATCGTTTCTATTAATGGTTGTCGCAAGGAGTTAGCGCTCATGAAAGAACATCTGTATGTCACTGAAAATGCAGACTTTGCATTACTGCTCTCGCTGGGGTTTTCGCAAGAAGACTCCACCCGGCTTGTCTATATGAAAAACCACGTCTCTGAACAGGTCGAATATCGTGAAATGGTTGCTGAGCAGCATCGTCTCAATTTCATTCGCTGGCTGGTTGAACACGACCGGCTTGAAAGATAAACATTTCCCTGGATACAGTACAAGGCGGCGCACATCGCGCCGCCTTGTACTGTATCCAGGGAAAACACATGATGGTGGGGCGTGGGTGTGAGCAAACCATAAGCCGAATTCTGTGCCTGCCAATCCTCACGAACTGGCGGGTGGCAATCATCTATCTGGGACGCGAGTTACCCCGCGCCTCAAGCGACCTACCCGAAGGTTGACAGGCGAGCAACCTGCGAGCGCGCCGCGTGGACGCGCTCTTCCCTCTGTTCGGTCTTGCTCCAAATGGGGTTTACCCGGCCAGCCGATCGCCCGGCTGCCGGTGAGCTCTTACCTCACCATTTCGCCCTTACCTGGCGCATAGGATTTCTAGCACGCCAGGCGGTATGTTTCTGTGGCACTTTCCTTGAGGTCGCCCTCACTGGACGTTATCCAGCATTCTGCTCTGTGGAGTTCGGACTTTCCTCGGACTATAGAGTATACAGCCCGCGATTGCCTGTTTTGCTCAAACCCACGTCCCTAAGAGTAACATACTATGCAAAGCGCGTCCAGTCAATTTGACGCCTGCAATATAAACGCGCTACAATGGCGGTACACTTACTGTAACCAGAGAACTGAGGGGTTTTCCCATGAGTACAGGTCGGCACATCCGCCTGACATCCCTGGCAAGTTGCGCTGGCTGAGCGGCTAAAATGGGGCCGGAGGCCCTGGCGCAGGTTCTGCGACCGCTCACCTTTCATACCGCGCCGCCTGCCTTGCTGGTCGGGCTGAGCGCCGCCGATGATGCCGCCGTTTACCAGGTGAACGAGCAGCAGGCCATCTTAAGCACGGCAGACTTCTTTCCGCCTGTCGTCGATGATCCCTATGCCTTTGGCGCGATTGCCGCCGCCAACGCCATGAGCGACATCTACGCGATGGGGGGTACCGTCCTCATGGCTATAAACCTGGTTGCCTGGCCCGCAGACCTGGACCCCGCCATCCTCAGCGAAATCTTGCGCGGCGGAGCTGATACCGTCGCCAGGGCCGGAACCGTCATCGCCGGGGGACATACCATTACCGATCAGGAACCTAAATATGGCCTTGCCGTAACAGGCATGGTGAATCCGCAACACATCCTGACCAAAGGCGGAGCGCAGCCGGGCGATTATCTCGTTCTCAGCAAACCGCTCGGCACCGGCTTGATTACCACAGCGCACAGAAATGACGCCGTGGAAAAGACTGATCTTGACGCAGCGCTGCAATCAATGATGCAGCTGAACGACAAAGCAAGCAAGGCGCTGCAGCGTCCCGGCGTCCATGCAGTGACCGACATCACCGGCTTCGGCCTGCTCGGTCATGCCTGGGAAATGGCCTCGCAGAGTCGCGCCGGGATGCGTTTCCGTTTTGACACACTGCCACTTTTGCCCCATGCGCGTCGCTACGCCGAACAGGGACACATGACGGGGGGAGCGCGACGCAACGAAAAGTATCTCATGCCCCATGTAACCATACAGCGCGAACTGGACAGGTTCGACAGGGAAATCCTGTGGGACCCGCAGACATCCGGTGGCCTTTTCGCGGCCATCGACCCGGCGCTCTGGCCCGTGTTGACCGCGCTCGCGCCCGGTGTTCCATTCTGGCATATCGGCGAGGTAACGGATCGAACAAGCGACGAGGCCCATATTACGTTGGAGGTGTATTGATGTTCGAGGCGCTGCAAGACTCGCTCGGTCTCCATTTTCGGGATGAATCGTTATTAAAATTAGCTCTTACCCATAAATCCTATATATTCGAGACATCGAACGAAGCGCTCGACTCAAATGAACGCCTGGAATTCCTGGGCGACTCTGTATTGGCCGGTATCTGCGCCGACTTCCTCTATCGCTCTTTCCCCGAATTGAGCGAGGGAGCCTTGAGCGATACACGCGCCATACTGGTAAAAGGGGAAACATTGGCACAATTCGCGCGCGAACTCAACCTGGACGATTTCTTGATTATGGGCAAGGGTGAGGCGAACAACATCAAGGGGCAGCGCGTGCTGGCCGCCACCTTCGAAGCCGTGCTGGGCGCGATCTATCTCGATCAGGGACTTGAAGCGGCGCAGCGTTTCTTATTGCCGCACTTAAAACCGATGGCGTATCATATCGTCAAGAAACGCTTATTCAAAGATCACAAATCGCGCTTTCAAGAACTGGCCCAGGCGCATACCAGCATCACGCCCGCCTATCGCCTGGTCAGTCAGGAAGGGCCATCGCACAATCGTGAGTTCATCGTGGAGGCAATGCTGGGAGACGAAGTAGCAGGACGCGGGCAGGGACGCAACAAACAAACAGCAGAACAGGAGGCTGCGTTTGCGGCGTTGCAAAACAGGGGATGGATCAAAGAATCGGAGTAAGTAGATAGCACAGGTAGAAAGGCAGGGGGGAACAAACACATGCGATTGGAACCAACACCTCGACCAGATCATACATTACGAGTCAGTGCGCGGCTTATCACCTCAAGCACGATTTTACACCTTTCTTCAGATGAGCTGGAACGGGCCGTCACGCAGGAGCAGATGGAGAATCCCGCGCTCGACGTGAGTGAAAAGCGTGTGTGTCTCTTCTGCGGCTCGGCCCTACAAGGTCCATTCTGCGCCAACTGTGGGCATTTCGAACAACCCACGCAGCATGGCTTCAGCGGGGGCGAAACGCAGCAGGATGAACAGCCCGTCGAGCAACCGTGGAGCGATTATCACTCCTATGATATTTACGATTACCGCCTTAACGAATACGACGACGACGAGCTTGACCCCCTGGCGCGTATTTCGGTGGATCAAACACTGGCCGATACCCTCATGCAACAACTTGACACCCTCATCTCGCCCGAAGATTCTCTCATCGCTGAACAACTCGTGGGCAATCTCAATGAGCGTGGCTACCTGGAAATCAGCGTGCAGGAAATCGCGGACTACCTGCACGCTCCTGTAGAACGCGTCGCATATGTGTTGCGCCTACTGCAAACGTTGGAACCAGTGGGCATCGGCGCGCGCGACTTGCGCGAATGCCTGCTCATCCAGTTGGAAGCATTGGCCGAACAAGAACCGCCGCATCCCCTGGCCTATGCCCTGATCGACCGCCATTTAGATCACCTGGGCAAAAGCCATTTCCACGAGATCGCGCGCGAACTCAAAGTACCGGAACAGGAAGTGCGCCAGGCCGCGCAGTATATTCGCGGCAACCTCAACCCTTTTCCCGCCCACGCTTACCAGGCCGACACCGGCAACGGCGCAACCGCCGCCTACACACGCCCCGACATCCTCATTCGCAGGGGCGAATCCGGCTTCGAGATCGAATTAATCGAGGAGAAACGCTACGGCTTCCACATCGGCTCAGGCTATGGCACGCAGCCACTGCGCCTGGAAAACGATTCCGGCTATGAAGAAATACAACGCTACATTCGCCACCAGAGCGACCGCGCCAAATTCTTCATCGACTGCATCCAGCGTCGCTGGCGCACCCTTAAACAAATTGCAGAGTTGATCGTAGACTACCAGCGCGAATTTCTAGACAAGGGTATCCGCTACCTGCGCCCCTTCACCCGCGCCGAAGTCGCTACGCGCCTCAACCTCGACGAAAGCACCGTCAGCCGCGCTACCGCCAACAAATACGCCCTGCTCCCCAATGGTCGCCTCATCCCCCTGTCCGACTTCTTCAACGGCTCGCTCGGCGTCAAAGACATCCTGCGCGAACTCATCACCACCGAAGACACCAGGCACCGCCTCAGCGACGACGAACTGGCCCGCCTGCTCACCATGCGCGGCCTCCCCATGGCCCGCCGCACCGTCACGAAGTATAGAGAGGAGATGGGCATAGGATCATCGAGGGAACGAGGATAACATTATTCCAAATCAATAAACGGAGCATACTATGCAGGAAGAAGAAATCGAAACACATCTCGCTGAGCTTGGACAAGAGTTGCAAGAAATGGGTTTACAGCGTCCTATACGTATCTTACTTGTAGGTGGCGCGTTCATGCTGACTCAAATCAAGAACAGACAGGCAACTGACGACATTGATGTACTACTCAAGGACGTTGAGGATTCTACGACGCCGTGGCTTTATCAGACCTTTAAGGCTGCTATACGATCTGTTGCTCGAAAAAACAAACTATCAGCAATTTGGCTAAACGATGTAATTGGCGACTTTCTCCGAGACCTGGGAAACGTCCCGGAAGGCAAACTATGGCGCAAGTACGACAAGCTAGAGGTCTATCTCCCACCGGAGGAATATATTCTATCACTAAAAC
>DAHVFL010000308.1 GCA_027316975.1 Chloroflexota bacterium
GGTGACAGGTGTGACAAGGGTGACAGGTGTGACAAGGGTGACAGGTGTGACAAGGGTGACAGGTGTGACAAGGGTGACAGGTGTGACAAGGGTGACAGGTGTGACAAGGGTGACAGGTAGAGTAGCATTTCGGAGAACAAGACATTATGGCCGGGGAAGACCAGGAACGATTTGAAGATTATCTCGAATTAGAGCGCTTCATCGAAGATTTGCAAGCGGGTCGCGTTCGTCATGCGCCAGAGGGGCTGACGCCTGAGCAGGCGCGCATCTATCGCATGGCTACGCTCTTTCATGCTGCCTCAAGCGAGGAGGCAGCCCCGCGCCCTGAATATGTGGCCGAATTGCAGGCAAAGCTGGAGCAGGTACAGGAAGAGATTGCAAAAGGCGTCTCTCCTCGAAAAGGGTTCCCTTTCTTTTCGCGAAAGCCGCAAACGCATCCCCGTGTCTCGCGCCGCGCCCTGCTGACAGGTGGTGCGGCGGCAGCCGTTGCCGCTGCTTCGCTCTCGGTTGGCATAGGCATCAATCACGCCGTCGATGCAAAGGAAATCAGTGACCTGAAATCTGCGCTAACTGTTGCACAGACCCCCACCTGGAAGGGGGAAAAGCTCGTTGGAGATGGTGTGTCTTCCGTCTGGATGCCCGTGACGACGCTCAACAAACTGGGTGAGCAACCAGTACGCTTTACCTCTGAAGGTATTGTGGGCTATGTGATCCGCAATGAGAGTGATGGCGGCAATCTTGCCGACGGTCCGGTGATAGCGGTATCGGCAGCGTGTACGCATATGGGCTGCATTGTGCAATGGGAAAGCGCTGACAAAAAATATCATTGTCCCTGTCATGGCGGCATCTTCACCGAATATGGCAATACTGATCGTGCTTCGCCTGTGCGCTACCTTAAGCCATTGCCTCGTTTAGAAGTGCAAGTTGATCCAGACGGCACAGTAAAGGTGCGCGTCCCTAAAATCTCCCCAGGCACGACCTCCACGTTATGAGCAGAGGCTAGAGGCCGCTTTTAGTTAGCCAGCGGGCGATATGGTCCGCCACATCCTGCCAGTTGTCGCCTAACATCATGTCGTGCGCCATTGATGGGAAAATGGTGGCTTCAGTGTGATAGGCGCGGGCGGTGGCCTGTACTTCTGCAGGTGTGAAGATGGTGTCGCATTCAGCGCCGAGCACAAGCACAGGCGTCTTCACTCGTTCAGGACGCGGCAGGCTAAACACTACCATATCGAGGAAGGCGCGATAGGATTCGTTCTGGATATACGTAAAATATTGCTGAACCTGGGCATCAGGCATGCGTTCCGGGAAAAAGGCTTCGCGTGTCAGAGCCGGCGTCGCTACGATGGGATAGAGTTTTAAGGTGCCATTCGCTTTAAGAAACGGCAGAGGATGATGACGGGCGATACGTAGTGTTGTGCGCAACGCGCCCGATGGAGGTACAGATGCCAGTAACACGGCTGCCGGGACGCTGTGAGTCTCAAGGTATTTTTGTACGACCAGTCCACCCATGGAATGACCGATCAATACGGGTGGGCGATCAAGCTGGCGTGTGATTTGTTCCACATCGGCGACATAATCGGCGATGCGCGTCCAACGCAGGCGTTTCTCGCCCTCGCTTTTGCCATGCCCGCGCAGGTCGAAGGTGTGCGAGGCATACCCATGTTGCGCGAAATAGGGGAGAAAGTGTTCGTTCCAGCACCAGGAGCCATGCCATGCTCCATGCACAAATAACAGTGGCGTTGGGTGAGTGGATTGAGAGTCGCCTTCCGGTTGTTGGGTAAATAGTTCCAGGTGCATTTTTGTTGCCTCTCACATATGCTGTACCAGAGCGGGGCTTACCCGCCTTTCACTGGTAGGTTCCTTGAAACACGCCGATCTCGCCTGTCATCCTGAGCGCAGCGAAGGATCTGCGTGCTGCCAATGAGAGATCCTTCGCTGCGCTCAGGATGACAGCTGTTCACCTCTGGCTTCTTTCCTAAAAAATCTACCAGGGCGGGGGCAAGCCCCGCCCGTACCCTACATGAAACCAGAGCGGGGCTTCCTCGCAAATGACCAGGGCGGGGGCAAGCCCCGCCCTGTAAAACTTACTGATTCGCCAGCGTATCCAATGCTTGTTTCATCTTGCGGTAGGTAGTGTCGAGGTGTTCTGGAATCACCTTGACATCGGCGAGAACGGGCATGAAATTGGTATCTCCATTCCAGCGGGGAACGATGTGCAAATGCGCGTGACCATCGAAACCGGCCCCGGCAACTTTTCCTTCGTTGATGCCCATGTTGAAGCCATCGGGTTGCATGGTCGAGCGAAGCGCGCGCAGGGCTATTTGTGCCTGGGACATCAGTTCGGCCAGGGTTGCGCTCTCCAGCTTTTCAATACTATGCACATGCTGGTAGGGAGCGATCATCAGGTGGCCGGGATTGTAGGGGTAGAGGTTCAGCATCATAAAACAATGCTCGCCGCGATAGAGAATATAGTGTTCTTCATCGCGGTGAGCTGCGGGCAGAGCGCAAAAGATGCACTCTTGAGAAGTGGGTATTTGGGGCGCGATATAGGTCATGCGCCAGGGAGCCCATACATTGTCCATTAATTCAAATTTCTTCGGTTTGCGCTTCCGTGAGTACAATCCACTTTTCGGCCCACTGGTGAATAGCCTGCACGACGGGTCGCAGGTCGCGCCCTTTTTCGGTCAGACGGTATTCCACGCGCACGGGAATCTGCGGATAGACTACGCGCTCGACGACTCCCTGGCTTTCCAGTTCGCGCAGGCGGTCGCTGAGTACGCGGTCTGAAAGTCCTTCGACGATGGAGGTCATCTCGCAGAAGCGTTGCGGCCCTTCCAGCATGGCGTCCAGGATCAATCCTGTCCAGCGTTTGCCCAATAACTGGATGGCCTGCTCGTAGCGTTTGCACAAGTGTTTTGTGGGTTTGGTGATGGTTGATTCTACCAGCTTTGTCGCCATGTTTCCTTGCCTTGCCTTGCCTTGCCGGTCAAATACAGACCAGTATGGCTTTATCGCGCTATGCGGTTCAATGTATACAAGAGTATACCATCTTTTGTCAACTGACGCAAGTAGCTATAAAAAAGTAAGTAGGTTTCCTCGTTATTACTGACGGGTGATGACTGGTCGAATCAATGGTGTTCGACGTCTAATCGTGGGATATACTATTGGTGGTTGTGGGAAGGAAAGGAGTGTTTCATGAAACAACCGTGTGACGAGGGTGTGATACAATCAACATCGCAATCGGGAAAACTTGTCCTGCCCCGTATGAAGTCAGCCGGTAGATGGGTACTTGTCGTGCCATTAACAACGGCGGTTATGGGATCGGTAGATTCCCAACGGGCGGGTATCGCGTCGGGCATCAATAATGCTGTCGCGCGTACTGCCGGTTTACTGGCTATCGCGGCGCCGGGCATTGTCGCTCTCGCCACGTTCAGCGCCAGCCTGGATAGCAATCTGAACGCGCTTGCTCTTCCACCGGGAGTTCGTAGCGTGCTGGTTGCGCAACAGAATAAACTGGTTGGCATTGATATTCCCGCCGGGGTGAGCAGCGCAACTTCCGCGGCGGTACAAAATGCTATCTCCGTGTCTTTTGTAACAAGTTTTCGTGTGATAATGTTGATAGGGGTAGCATTGGCTCTGGCAAGCGCGCTTTGCTCATTTCTGCTGATTGAGGGGAAGCCAGCGCACGTAGACGCGAATGTTTCGCGGCGATCGACTACTAAAAGTCACATCGGATAGCCATCAATTTAAAGGAGATTTTCATGGCAAGGCAGTGTACGCATCTGGATTCTATTCACCAGGTTACGCCGAGCGCGAATGGGTGCGAGGATTGTTTGAAAACGGGCGAAAGCTGGGTTCACCTGCGCATGTGTCTTGAATGCGGGTATGCCGGTTGCTGCGACACTTCAAAGAACAAGCACGCCACCAAACATTACCACGCGACGCACCATCCCATTATCCAGTCGTTGCAGCCGGGCGAAAACTGGCGCTGGTGCTATGTTGACCAGGTGGTGATGACCTGATCGCTCAGTCATGGACGGTTTCGCTTTGCCACTGGCAGGTTGGGGGGATGACCTGTTGCAATGACGCGGCCAGGCCATCCAGGTCTGTTACATCGTCGCGATAGACGGCCCAGGCTTTGGCCTTCTGCTCAGGTGAAGTGGTCTTGCGGTAGGTTGTAACACTGATACGTTTGCCATTGGGGAAAAATTCTTCTTTGACGCGCGTCAGGTCTTCCCAACGCACCTCGACTACTTCGCCATTTTTGCTGCGTTTCACTAACGCTTCTGCATCCAGGTGAATGGTGAAAGGCACGGGTTCTACGATGCGCAGGAAGACGATGAAGCCGAAGATGAAGAGGATAGCCACAATGGTACTACCAATGGCAGGCACGCCCTCGCGCAAAGCAATCCATACGACCAGCGCCGTCAGGAAAATGACTCCCAGTATGGTGACGGCACGTTTGAACGGGCTAAGCCCAGGCCCGATGAAAACGCGCTCATGCGCGGTAGCTGCTGATGGCATAGTGATGATTCCTCTGGATTCCATGATGGTTACTCATCTAGACGAGCATTGATAGGCTACTTGTTGATATTTAGCCCCTCAATACTATCTAAATCTATACTCCGGTCTAAATATTTTTCGAGGATTCGTACCAACTTGACGACAGTAACTCTTGTTGTAGCTTTACCGTTGCCTATACGGATGATAGTAGCCACATCAACCCCGCTCTGGTCTGCTAATTCTTTCTTTCTGAGCCCTGCCTCCGTAATAAGATCGTTGAGTGTTGCCATCATATTCCCCTCCTTAAAATACGAGTCCAATAAAGGCATGATTCTTGTAGCTAATGATATCAAAAAGTCAGAGCGTTGAGGAGGGAGTTATGGTTTGCTCATTTAATGATATACAAGCCATCGATATCTTCTATTTTGATATCGCGCTTGAGATATTTTCTAAGGACTCTTAGCAGCTTGATTACAGTAACTTTAGATGTTGGGGCGCCTTGGCAGATACGAATGATAGATGCTGTAGTGACTCCACTTTGAGCAGCTAGAGATACCTTTTTGAGTCCTGATTCCGTAATGAGGGCATTTAGCGTTATCTTTCCCGTAACTGTCCTATCTGAAATCTGAGTGTTAGTGTATGGTGTCATTAGTATGTTTACTAGCTTTACGCCTTTACTAAGATAATGCTGTATCCAATGTGCCTCACGTTCAAGAGCTTCTCCCTCGGTTTCGGCTGTTTCGATAGTGTACATGATAGGAGCAAGACCAGATCGATTCAGTTCATGTATCCATTCCCTCTTACGTATATTCATATCACCCCATATATGCTGTTTTAGCCTCTCATCGGGATTTACAGTTATCCCGATATATCTTACACCGTTATCTCTTGGGTCGGTAAGAGCATAAATAGTATAAGTACGATCTCTCATTCTTACCTCTGTTGCAAATCTACAGCACCTTTATTTCTGCACTCTCAATTGTAACCTCGTAACCAAGCTTCTCAGACAGTACACGACACAGAGCAGATGCAAGATCAGCTCGGACCGGTTCGTCCCTTTCTATCTTTTCAATAGTTGGACGTGACACGCCTGACAAGCGGTTAAGTTCAGAAATATTCAAGGCAGCCTTGATACGAAGTTCTTTCACCCTGGACATAACTACTCCTATGGACAAAATATTTTGTCCATATCTTAGCACAATTGTAAAGCTATTTATTTACAATTGTCAAATATTGATAAAAATAGCAAAAAAAGTTTTGATTTTTCAATTTTTCTAAGGTATTATTAGGTGTGTGTCATGAAATTCGTAGAGAGAATGCTGAGTTGAGTGTTGCCAAGATACCCGCTAGCCAAATCGAAGAGTTTTATGACACATACGATTTAAGGTAGGCACGAGGCATAATTCA
>DAHVFL010000309.1 GCA_027316975.1 Chloroflexota bacterium
CACCGACACCTACCCGACCATTCGCGTCGAAGAGAATCAGACCGAAGTCGGCCACGAGGCCACCGTCTCAAAGGTAGGTGATGACCAGCTCTTCTACTTGATGAGTCGCGGCCTCGACGAGTCCGAAGCCTACTCGCTCATCGTGAACGGCTTCATCGAGCCAATCACAAAGGAACTCCCGATGGAGTACGCCGTCGAACTGAACCGCCTGATCCAGTTGGAGATGTCGGGCAGCGTCGGCTAAAACAGATAAAAAAGAGGCTGGCGCTCGACCCAGCCTCTTTTTTATTTCGGTACAAAAGAAGGGCAAGGACTTTTCAGCCCCTGCCCTGCTGCTTTGGCATCTCCCACGACCAAACGGGTTCAAAACGCTCAAGTAAGAGCAATCCCCGGTATACGGCGTGGCTAGAGGCCATTCAATTGCCCGCCTGCACGGGCACTACTGGTCAATCTGAAAGACAACTTTCAACAAGCGAATTGGTATCTTCATAGGTTTCCTCCTTTATATAGGCTACCTACTCAGGACCCATCGCCCTGAACCAGGGTATTTTCCCTGATAGCTCTATTGTAAAACGATTTTTGAACCATGTCAAAGTCAACAATAACAGAGCCTCTACCACCCAGGGCGACCGCAAGGGTCGCCCCTACCCTACACGTCTCTGGCCCTTCACTCCCTGATAATTAATGGAACCGTAATAGAGGTTCTAAACCGGCTTCTCCAGGCTGGATATCTTAAACGCCTTCCTCGTGCTTGATGGGGGAAGTAAATCAAGCAAGCACTGGCGCAAACGTGCAACATCGTTCAGGGTTTCATCGCGCTCGCGTGATGGTGAGACCTTGTTTCGCACAAAGGCGATAAAGACCTGTATAGCGCAACTCAGCGCGTAGATTTCTCCAACATTGAGCATAATACGCGCTTCCACAGCCTGTTTCGGAATACCCGCCAGCTTGAACGTCACCCCTTTTAGCAGGTACATTTGCGTCTGCTTCTCTTGCGCTGAAAGACCCGACCTGGGCAAGAATGCCAGGTACGCCTGTATAATGTTGCGCAACACTCCCAGATCACCAAAACCCAGCGGCAACTCTGGTAGAGTAGCTTCGTCGTGTATGCTCATACTTCCAAATCTTCCTTTTCATCCATGCCGGGTATCCTTTCTATTCAACATTGCACCAAGACCATCACCAGCAATAGTAGCTTTTTATATGGGAAGAAGCATTCTCCTGCGCCTGTTTCGCTTTTTCCTTCTCTCACTCTTTTCATGCCCTTATTGCCTATTATCCTTCTCTTATCTTTTCCGATGGCGACTGCATTTTTGCTTGCCAATGTAGAAGAGACTCAGGTACAATTGAAATGGTCGATGGGCCAGGATAGAAAATTGTCCACCAAAAGATGGAAAAGAGAAAAGGGCAGGAGATGAAGTCGAAAGAGCAGAGAAAACCGAATCCGTTGCTACGCGAACAACGCCTGTTGCGCGGTTGGTCGCTGCAACGAGTGGTGGACGAGTTATGCGCCCTGTCGTCGGCTTCTGACGAACGGCTCCCCGGCGTCAACGCGATCATGGTAAGCAACTGGGAAACCGGCACAAAGAAACCCGGCCCCTTTTACCGCGAAAGGCTTTGCAAGCTCTATAACATGACTGCTGACAGGCTGGGGTTTATGGATGGACCCATATTGCAACATACCAATCAACCGGTCAGTGTTGCACCAGTGCTTGCTGCGAACAACGGGCATTATCATGCGCGGCAAACACGAGTTCTACTCCCAGTGGGTACAACACCATCCGCCAGTGTTATACCGCACGAGCGGATAAAAGCTATCGATTTTTTAAGTGATGGCATAGAACATACGCTGGATGAACAGATGAGTGCGTGGCTGACACTGGGTGCGAATCACCTTTCCATGCTGCTTGACGCTGGCTGGTCGTCCGAACAGGTGCTAGATTCGCTTCCAGTAGTTTTGCTAGGCTTACAGGGACTGCCCAGGATCAATAGACGTAAAATGCTTGAGTTGGGAACCGCCGCGCTGGTCAGTAAAATTCCTCTATCATCGAGCAGCCAAATTATAGAGAGCGAACGTTTGCGGATCACCGAGGCGTTAGGCAAGAGCATTGGTGATGGGTGGAAATTGTTCCAAAGAGCAGGCAACACACAAGTACTGATTGTAGTGAATATACAGAAGTACCTGATGCAACAAGTTCATGCGTTACTCTATCCAGGCATACAATCTTTATATTACTCAGGTATCTATAGATTGATGGGAGCGGCTCTGTATTTTCAAGAACGGTTTGAAGAAGCTCAGTATGCGCAAAATTGTGCTTACACTGCTGCCTTGGAAAGCGCAGATACCTGGAACATGGCCCAAAGCCGAACCTGGCAAGCCTATGGATATCAAGCGCTTGGTCAACATGATAGCGCAATTCAAACAATTGCCTCCGCGTTACATTTAATTACCATTCAGGATGATGAAGCTTCTCGTTGTCTACATAGCCATCTTCTAGCATGTTGGGCTGAGAGTGCCACTGCTCTCCGGGATTATCGAACTGCTCAGGAAAAACTCGAAGCATCAGAAAATTTGGTCGCTGCTATTAAGCCAAATGAAGAATTCGATTATAGTCACTGGTTGCAAGTCGCTGGAAATTGTGCTCAATTGAGAGGTGATTATACAACAGCAATTCGGTACTACAAACAAGCCCTTACAAACCTTGATCCATGTTGGCTCATGCGCAATTCTATAACAACTATGCCACTTGCGGCTGTATATGCAAGGATTGGAGAGTATGAAGCCAGTCTTGACGTAGCGATGAAAGCAACTTCCCTGATTAGCAGGTTTAATGCGCCAATCATGGTAAGACAACTGATAGCTTATCTACAACATGATTTACTAGGGCATTATTCAGACGATGCTTCTATTCGGTCTTTTATTGAAATCGCGCAACGACAAATTCCCCAGATAATATCCATGATGACATAATGTGAACACGATATCGGTTTCTACTTTGGAATAGGTAACCTGATCTATTATGAGAAAGTAAACTATGGCAAAAGGCCAATCAAAAAGCAATAATTCTGAACACAGGAAGGTGTCTATCCAGGAACGATCTATTCCAGTAGGAAATTTTGTGGTAGTGAATGGCTACCGTGCCAACCTGGAGATACTCAAAAATCGATTTGTAGAGGGTGGCTATGCAATATACGAAACCCCACACTTTTTGCTTTTTACGCGAGCGGAAGCGCCTTCCACTATTGTTGTACACTGGTTCGCTCCCCATGAACTCAATGCAGATGTGATGCATTACTTGAATCAAGAACTAAAACCCTTTGAAATCTTCACCCAATCACAACACTTTGGAGAAGTGTTAAGCGGAATCGTTGGTTCTCTTTTCCCCGATGATACTCGCCGCGCGTGGCGTTATTTCGGCGCAAACACGTTGCAGCGTTACCTGGTGTTTTTATCATCAGCTCTTACTCCCCCACTGCCTGATTACGCTACTATTGGAATGTTTGCTACCTTATATCAACGTATATTAGAATTGCGGGTTGGTACGTCTTTTCTCGATGCGGGGTGTGCTTCCGGCTTTTTGCCACTTCTAATTGCCGAACGTATCCCATTTGTCGATCGGATTGTTGGGATCGACATTAATAAGGATGCATTCGCCACTGCTAAGGAGCTTGCTGAAGAGCGTTCTTATCAGAATGTGCAATATTTTGAATCTAACCTGCTTGCTGATGATTTTGCCTGTCCAGGTCAATTTGATACGGTGGTAGCGCTCCATGTGCTGGAACATCTCACAGAACATGACATGTACCGCGCCCTCGCAAATATATTACGAGTAACATCACAAAGATTGATCCTGGCGGTTCCTTACGAGGAAGGACAACCAGAAGCATCTTATGGTCATTTGCAAATTTTTTCTCGTGTTAAGCTGGAAATGTTGGGAGAATGGTGTATTGAATATCTGGATGGTGCTGGGCGGACATGGATCGAGGATTGCGTAGGCGGTCTGCTTATGATTGAGAGAATATAACATCAAAGCTGAATAGAAGGAGAAGCACCGATCATGATTACCCACGTCGCTTTACTCAAGCCCAAATTTGAAACTACCCCCTATGAAATGCAACAGGTACTTGCCCAGGTGCAGGTGCTCCAACAACAAATTCCAGGCATTCTTGATGTTCAGGTGGGAGAAAACTTGAGTGTGAGCCATCAAGGATATTCCTACGGCTTTATTATGCATTTTATCGATGCGGAGCATCTGAAAGCCTATGCTCCTCATCCGGCACATCGCGTCATCAGCGACGAGATACGTCGCGTATCGAGTCACGTCATTGATTTCGATCTATAGCAGTTTCGCTAAAAACCCCAGCACAACGCTGTTAAACTCCTCCGGTTTCTCCATATTGGGCATATGATGCGTCTCTGAGATCACCACCCGCTTCACATTGGGGATATCCTGTGCGAGCTTATCCGCGATGGTATGCATGTTCAGCGAGCCATCTGCTCTCTATCACACCAGGACCGGTTCGCCCCAGTCGCCAATTCGTGCCGGCACCAGTTTCCAGTTAAGCAGCTTGTTTTTCTGCGCGGTTACTGTAAGAATATTCCCGCGCCGCACCACCTCTGGATACATATTGTCAAAGACAAAGTTTCCCAGGCTATAGATAATGAGCTTCCCCTTGTAAAACTCGTACGGCTCGATGACATGCGGATGCGCTCCTACCACGATATCAGCGCCCGCATCAATGGCGACCTGCGCCAGGTAACGCTGCTCAGCCGTCAGCCCGGTATAGTATTCGATACCCCAGTGGACAAACGCGATCACGAAATCGGCTGAACGGCGCGCCACGCCAACATCCTGCCGCAAATCAACTTCATTCAACCAGGCATGACCAGGGCTGGTATCGGTAGCCGCGAAGGAGTAGGGGTCGATCTGGTCGTAGGCCAGGAAAGCCATCGTTGTTCCGCGCGCGCTTTTGTACACAGGCGTATGCGCCTGCCTCCGGTTCTGCCCACCGCCAATAGGCGTCAAACCTCGTTGAGGAAGCGTCAGAAATTCATCCAGAAAAGCGGCTTTGCCATAATCCCCGCTATGATTATTGGCAACCGAAACAAGATCAAACCCCGCGTTAAGCAAACGATCATACGCGCGTGGATCGCCGCGAAAATTGTATGACTTGGGAACAGGCACGCCCAACCGCGAAATAACACACTCCAGGTTGCCAATCGTCAGATCAAACCCACGCAAAAACTCGCCCGTATACGTAAAAGGATATGGATCGTTAGCAGCCGTAGCCAGCATATGACTGTTGACCGTGCGGCCAAACATCACGTCGCCCGTAAAAGCCAGCGTAATGGGCGTCTCCGGCACAGGTGTAGGCGTCTGCAAGGCGCGGCTCGTAGCACTAGACGTACTGGCAGCAGTGGGATGAGACGTTTGAGATGACGTTACGCTCTCCGCTCCACAGCCTGCCAACCCCAACAAAGCAGCGCCACCGGCGGCAAGCACTTCGCGGCGTGACCAGCTTCGCTTCTGTAAAATCTTGTCTCCGTTATCCCTCTTCTCTGTGTCCATGCAACAATTTTACCATAACACATACGATTTTAAGCATTCCCTGGCTCTTGTAGCAAAGTAGAACCGGGCAGCACGCTTAAGCCAGCGTTTCCTTGTTCAAAAGGTGATGAACTCCCGGTAAGACAAGTTCACAGAAAAGGGTATCTATACGTTCAGGCACCCATGCCATCTGCCGCCTGCCCTCAAGCAGCGAGGACTTGTCGAAATACAGCGCGTCCTCAAACCCGGTGGACGATTGTTGCTCGTTGATTTCATGGGTACCTCCCACGGCCTTCCGCTACATCCCCACATGCAGACAAGTCTGCCAGACCTTCTCCCAATGCT
>DAHVFL010000030.1 GCA_027316975.1 Chloroflexota bacterium
CTATATCGACGACACAGATGTAGCTGCCGAACGGGTATGTCAGATTGGGCGGGTCATAGTAGTTGACGGCCTCCAACCCTGGTTCCAGGTACGGCGGACAGTTAGTATAGGCCGCGAATGCCAGTTCCTGGATGGTCTTACCCTTGCCCGGCGCGCCTTTGACGAAGAAACGGCCTGGCTCCCATTCCAGGTCTTCCTCGCCCACTTCGAGCAAGTAGGCCGCGATCTTCTTTGCCTTGTCGCGCACCTTGCGAGCCGCCAGCGCGGTGGCCGCGCCCGCTACAGGTGTGCTTCGGCTGGCATACGTACCCAGGCCGTAGGGGGCGGTATCGGTATCGCCATGCTCGATGTCGATATCATCGGGTGACATGCCCAGTTCAGCCCCGATGATCTGCGCGAAGGTCGTTTCGTGTCCCTGGCCCTGCGTCTGCACGCCAATACGCGCTATTGCTTTGCCGGTGGGGTGTACGCGAATTTCGCAGCTATCGAACATCTGGATACCGGCAATGTCAAAGTGCTTGCCGGGGCCAGCTCCGACGATCTCGGTGAAGCTAGAGATACCTATACCCATCAGTTCGCCGCGAGCGCGTTTCTCGACCTGCTCGCGTCGCAGTCCCTCGTAGTCTACGTTCTTCATGGCCAGTCTCAGAGCCGCTTCATAGTTGCCGCTGTCAAATGTCCAGTCGAGCGCGGAACGATAGGGGAAGGATTCGGGCTTAATGAAGTTCTGAATGCGCAGTTCCGCCGCGTCTTTGCCCAGTTTGTACGCAAGCGTATCCATGGCGCGCTCAATCATGTACGATGCTTCAGTCACGCGGAAGGAGCAGCGATAGGCGATGCCGCCGGGCGCTTTATTGGTATGCACCGCGTCAACCTCAACAAAAGCGTTTTTGAAGTCATACGAACCGGTGCAGATGTGGAACAGACCCGCCGGAAACTTAGTAGGCTGGGCAGCCGCGTCGAATGCGCCATGATCGGCCAGCGTGTAGACGCGCAGCGCCTTGACGGTTCCATCTTTATCAGCCGCGATCTCAGCTTTGATATGATAGTCGCGTCCAAAACCCGTGCTGCAGAGGTTTTCTGTGCGATCCTCGATCCACTTGACGGGTTTACCAGTGGTAATTGAGGCGACGACGGCGCACACATAACCGGGATAGATAGGAACTTTGTTGCCAAAGCCGCCGCCAATATCTGGTGAGATGATGCGAATGCGATGCTCTGGCAGACCCGCTACAATAGCGAAGAGCGTGCGATGCGCGTGTGGCGCTTGCGAGGTCAACCAGACCGTCAGTTTTCCCGTCGATTTGTGAAAATCTGCCACGCACCCGCAGGTTTCGATGGGAGCAGGATGAATACGGGGAATGTACATCTCTTGCTCCACGACGACGCCGTTGGCCTCCGCTTCTTTGAAAGCAGCATTCGTTCCCTCGCGGTCGCCCGTCTCCCAGTGATAAATCTGGTTGGTGGGCTGCTTCTCCTTTTTATCGGGACGCAGCAGCGGGGCATCTGGCTGCATGGCCTTCTTCGGGTCAACCACCACTGGCAATGGCTCGTAATCCACATTGACGGCGGCTACACCATCGGCGGCGGCAGTGCGGCTGGTACCAATCACAAAAGCAACTTCTTGCATCTGGTACATGACGCGATCCAGCGCCAGCACGGCCTCGGTGTCGGCGGAAAGGGTGGGCATCCAGGCCAGCCCGGCGGCATCAAGGTCTTTACCGGTAATTACGGCCACCACGCCCGGAACCTTCAACGCCTCGCTGATATCAACGTTCTTAATCAGGGCGTGCGCATAGGGGCTACGCACAATATCCCCATAGAGCATCCCAGGTAACGATACGTCATCGACATAATTACCCTGCCCGCGTATAAAACGCGCATCTTCTTTGCGTTTGTATGCTTCGCCCAGGGCATGTGAAGGTACATGTGTCGCCATTACTCGCCTCCTTCCGCGCCAACCGGCACCTGTTCGGCAGCCTGCATCTTCTCGGCGGCGTACTGAACAGCTTTTACTATATTGACGTAACCGGTACAGCGGCAGAGGTTGCCGGAGATACCGACGCGAATCTCGTGTTCGGTCGGGTTGGGATTGCGTCGCAAGAGGGCCAGGCTGGTCATCATCATGCCCGGCGTGCAATACCCGCATTGCAGCGCGTGTTCCTCGTGGAAACCTTCCTGCAATGGGTGCAGCTTGTCGCCCTGTTCCAGCCCTTCTACAGTCATGATCTGACGACCATTGGCCTGCACAGCGAACATGGTGCAGGATTTCGTGGCCTTGCCATCCACCAGGATAGTACACGCGCCGCATGAAGTGGTATCGCAGCCAATATGTGTACCCGTCAGTCGCAGCGTATCGCAAATCCAGTGGACGAGCAGTATTCGAGCCTCGACATCCCCTTCGTAGGGCGTGCCATTTATGGTGACAGAGATATGATGGGTACTCATATTATTCACCTCCTGTAGCGCGGGCCAGCGCCTTGCGCAGCGCGCGCACGGTCAAAGTACGCGCCATCGCCCGTTTGTAGTCAGCGGGGCCGCGTGTATCGCTGGTTGGTTGTGTCGCGGCGGCTGCCAGATCGGCGGCTGCGTGTATTGCGGCATCATCGAGTGGTTTGCCGAGCAGCGATTGTTCAGCGTTGCGCGCTTTGATGGGAACCTGCGCCAGGTTGGTTAAGCCAATGCCAGCATAGCTGACGTTGCCACCGGCATCCAGCACGATATAGGCAGCCGCGCCCGCGATGGCATAATCGCCCACTTTGCGTTCGAGTTTGAAATACGCGCCGCCGCTTCTTTCAACCGGAGCGGGAATACGAATCTCGGTGAGCACTTCATTGGGCGCGAGCGCGGTCTCAAAGGGCGCGTCCGTAAAGAACTCGTCGATTGACAGGACGCGCTCTCCGGCGGGTCCGCGAGCGACGATACGCGCGCCGAGAGCCAGCATGGTGGCAGGATGATCGTTGGCGGGGTCGGCATGAGCGATATTACCACCCACGGTAGCCCAGTTGCGCACAATCGGGTCGGCAACCATCGAAGAGGTATCCAGCAGAATGGGGTATCGATTGCGAATGAGCGCGGAGTTGTCCAGTTCCGCCTCGCGCGTCAACGCGCCAATGTGTAGTGTGCCGTCCGTTTCCTGAATATACTCCAGGCTATCAATGCGGTTGATGTCGATCAAAATCGTTGGCCCGGCAATACGGAACCGCATGAGGGGAATGAGGCTCTGGCCTCCAGCCAGAATTTTGGCGTCACCGCCGTGTTGTTCTAGCAGGGCGATGGCTTCGTCTAGATTCCGCGCTTCTAGATAATCAAAGGTGACAGGGAACAAAGTTGCACCTCCAGGTCAATTTGCGCACATTCCTGTGCTTCAAAGGAAACACGCCAGACAAGAGGAGGGTTGCTCGCCAGGGTATGCAGCCCTGATCGATTCCAGTATAGCATGACAGGCTAAACACATGTTACCTACGAACGGAGGTTAATTTAGCAAAAGTTTTCTGCGAAAGAAGGTATGTTTTGATAGTCAGTTTAAAGCCACCCTTGCTTCACTGCGACCATTACTGCTTCTGTGCGATTCTTGACTCCAAGGCGATGCAAAATCTCCTGCACATAGCCTTTCACAGTATTCTCGCTGAGGTACAGGCGGGTAGCTATTTCGCGGCTCGAAAGTCCCTGAGCTACCAGGCGTAGAATGACGACCTGTTGCGAGCTGAGCGATTCCTGGACTGGTTCATTTTTGTTTTGTGGCGAGCGGCGCAACTGCGCCAGTACTGCGACGGCTGCTTTTGTGTCAATGGCGGCCTCACCACGCGCTACCGCGCGAATCGAGCGTTTGAGGTCGAAGCGTTCGATATCCTTAACGATAAAGCCGCGCGCGCCTGCTTTGATGCATTGCTCCACCAGCGACTCGTCAGTAAACGTCGTCAAAATAATAACGGCGATCTCCGGGTAGCGTTCAGTGACGGTGCGGCATACTTCAATCCCACTTGTGCCTGGTAGCCGGACATCAAGCAAGATGATATCGGGACGATTGCGTTCGATGAGCGCGAAAGCCTGCTCAGCATTGGCCGCGTCACCCACAATTGTAAAATCCGGCTCGGCTGACAACATAGCTTTCAGCCCTTCGCGCACCATCTCATGGTCATCGATGATAAGCAGGCGAATCATAGCGGGATCACCGCTTTCACAATAAAGCCGCCCTCTTCTCCATTCGAGAGCATGAACTGCCCCCCCAGTTCCTCGATGCGATGATGCATCCCTTTCAATCCCAGGTGCATAGTATTACTGCGATAGCTTTGCAAGGTTTGCGGCGACAGGCCAATGCCGTTATCCTGTACAACCAGCATGGCCTGCTCGCTGCTCACCTGCACAGTAACAATAACAATAGTAGACTGGGCATGACGGCGCGTATTAGATAGCGCCTCCTGGGCCAGCATGAACAATGTTTGCTCGATATGCGGCGGCAAAGTGCCAGCCCATTCGTCGACGACGAGATCAACCTCCATCGATGACGACTCCCGCAGGTTTGAGATGAGCGTGTACAACATTGTGACCAGCCCGCCCTCCTGGAATTCGTCAGAGGAGAGCGCGAAGATAGCATCGCGCACCTGCGCTGTGCCAAGTGAGGACAGCTGTTTGATGCTCCGTAGAGGTTGCGACAACCCGGTATGCTGTGGCAGTTGCCCCATAATCCAGTCGGCCTTCAAACTGATAGTGAAGAGCGTTTGTTGCACGCGGTCATGCAGTTCTTGCGCGATACGGCTGCGTTCATCGCCCAGCATCTGTCGCTTCTGTGCCTCTGTCAGTTCATGATGCAGCGTCTGCAAATCTGTAGCGAACTGGCTTAGTTCCTGGTTGCGCCTTTCCAGCTCAGCTGTGCGTTCGCGCACCTGCCGTTCCAGTTCTGCCGCGTACTCTTCCATTGCGCGGCGTTCGCGCGCTACAAGATGCGCGTTATGGATGGCGACGGCAGCCTGCGCGCTCAGGGCTTCAATCAGTTCGACATGCCGCGCATTGAAACGCGAAGGCTGGGTATCACCAATCAAGAACGCGCCCAGGATAGTACCCGCCCTCGTGCGCAACTGTACTCCCAGGAAACTGCGCACGGGAATATGCCCGCGTGGCACTCCCACGTAACGAGCATCTTCAAGCACATCATCAACCACGATGGAATCCCCGCCCCAGAAGATGGGTTCCAGTATGCCAATGCCCTCCACCGGCCCCATGCGTAAAAAATGCTTTTCAATGGCGGGAGTCGCGCCTGAAATGGCCGCCAGGTTGAAGATCACCTTGTTCGCAGGGTCAATGCGGTCTTCGCCCGTCACCGTCATCTCCGGCAACAGGAAAAAGGCTGCGAATTGGCCCGAGGTGACTTTACGCGCAGCATCGGTCATCATCTGCAACAGGCGTTGCAAATCAAATTCGGATGTCAGCGCGATAGCGATGCGATTGAGCTCCGCCTGCTCTTCCGCGCGCGCCTGCAAATCCGCAATGAGTTGCGCCCGGCTTTCATCGATAGTTTGTACCATAGAACGGCAATGTTCTCCGTCAACTCTTCAACAACACGTGAGGGGTTACGGTTTAGTATATCATAAAGTTCTCAAATTTTTGCACTACAGCACATGGGAGGGTCTACATCCTTGCGGGTAAAGGCAAAATAACCATCATATTATCCCACCCGGCAAAATACGGCCTTGAGATAGGCGGTTTCAGGCATCGCCAGGTTGATGGGGTGATCTACTCCATGCGTATACGTCTCCAGCACCTGTACCGCGCGCTTGAGACGTTGCGCGACCTGGGACAGCGTTCCCAGCACATCATCCATGCCAACTACCCCCGAGCAAGAACAGGTGAGCAGGATGCCACCGGGGCGCAGTACCTGCATTCCCAGTGTATTCAGGCGGCGATAGGCCTTCATCGCCTGCGCGCGCGCGTTCTGCGACCGGGCAAAAGCGGGTGGGTCTAGCACCACCACGTCAAATAACTCGCCGCGCTGAACAGCACCCTCGAGATAATCAAAAACATCGGCTATATGAAATTCATGCGAGTTCGGATCGAGGCCGTTCAGGACGAAGTGCTGGCGCGCCCCTTCGATGGCCGGTTCGGAGACATCGACGCTGGTTACATGCGTTGTGGAGCTGGTCAGCGCGGCATAGACAGAAAAGCCGCCGCTATAGCTAAAACAATTTAAGACGCGCTTTCCCTTGCTATATTTGCGCAACGACTCGCGTTTATCGCGTTGATCGAGAAAAAAGCCGGTTTTCTGGCCCTCCCAGGGGTCAACCAGAAACAGGACGCCATTTTCGCGTATCGCCACTTGTGTAGGCACAACCCCCGCCACTACCTGGGGCTGCTCTACCTCCAAACCTTCGCGGCGGCGCGACTGGCTATCGTTGCGCAACAATATCCCCCGCGCTCCTGTTTCCTCCATCAACACTTTTATAATGAGGGAGCGCAATTTCTCTATGCCGTGTGTATGTATTTGCGCCACCAGTATCTCTGCGTAGCGATCCACAATCAGGCCAGGCAACCCATCACCTTCGGCATTTACCAGGCGATACGCGTTGGTTTGCTCAGCATCGAATACATGGCGTAAAGTCGCCGCGCTATGCAGGCGTCGGCGCGCAAAATCATAGTCTATAGCTTCGTTGAAATCGTGTGTCAAAATGCGAATGGCAATATCCGTCTGGGGGTTGTAGTAGCCACGCGCCACAAACTGACCTGTCGAGGATTTGACATCGACCAATCCCCCTGGCGCTATCCAGTGTGGCGGCTGCTGCAATGCGCCCGAAAATATCCACAAGTGTCCGTTTTGCAGACTTTCCTCTTTATGTGGCTTCAAGCTGGCAGTCGGGTAATGTATTTCTAGTGTCATCTTTTGTTCTTCTTTCGTTCGGCCATTTTGCTCTATTATCGCATAGTTTAACAATGTCATTACCTGGATTTCATTCATACGATAGGGGTAATCTTTGATGGGCAATGTAACGGCAACGGACATACAAGAAAGATACAGGGCAACCGCGCGGTTGCCCTGTATCTTTCTTGTACACGTTAGTTAGGAGAGTGCCACCCATTGCCATTTTGTAAGCGGATGGCCGCGACCACGGGGTCGGTGTGATGCTCTGACGCGCGCAACTCGGCTTTGCGCAGGTTAGACGCGCTATTGATTAACGCAATATGCGTGAAGGCCTGTGGAAAATTACCCAGAGCCATATTTTTATTTGAGTCGATCTCTTCGGAAAACAGGCCCAGGTGACTGGCATAACCGAGCAACCGTTCAAAGAGCGCGCGGGCCTCATTGATACGTCCCTGCATGGAGAGGTTATCAACCAACCAGAATGTACAAATGGTGAATGTTCCTTCTCCACCCGACAATCCGTCGTCGGTATCCTTTGCATGATAGCGGTAGACAAAGCCGCGTTCATCAGTCAAATGCTCAACAATCCGATCTACGGTTGAGCGCATACGCGGATCATCAGGCGCGATAAAACCAACCAGGGGCAACAAGAGATTCGAGGCATCCAGCACCTCACTATCGTATGATTGAGTAAATGCGCCAATACGAGTATTGTAGCCATGAAGCAGGATGTCGGCGCGAATCTGGTCGCGCACCAACCGCCAGCGCGGAAGATCGGCCTCCAGGTTCAACTGTTCCGCGGCGCGAATGGCGCGATCAAGCGCTACCCAGCACATCACTTTTGAATAGACGAAATGGTGCAGACCGCCGCGCACTTCCCAGATACCGCTATCCGGCTCTTGCCAGTTCAGGCAGACATGCTCGACCAGCAGGCGCATCATAGACCACAGAGGTCCTTCCAGTTTCTCGCCATAACGCTCGAAGCCACCCTGCCGCCGGAAAAGATGGATGCAGTCCAGTACCTCGCCGAACACATCCAGTTGTTTCTGATCGGCAGCGCCGTTGCCAACTCGCACCGGACTTGAGTTCGCATACCCACTGAGATTATGCAATTCTTTTTCTGCCAGGTCGCGCTCGCCGCGAATGCCGTACATGATTTGCAGGTCCTCACCATTTTTATAGGAGAGACGGCGCAGCCAGTGTGTAAAAGCGTGCGCCTCTTCCGTGAAGCCCAGCACGTTCAGCGCGTACAACGTAAAGGTTGCATCGCGCAACCAGGTATAGCGGTAGTCCCAATTGCGCACACCTCCCACTTCTTCTGGCAAAGAGGTGGTAGGAGCCGCCACAATAGCCCCGGTAGGAGCGTAGGTCATCATTTTAAGCACCAGCGCGCTGCGTTCCACCCAGTGGGCATAACGTCCGCTAGTGATACTGCCTTTCAACCAGGTGCGCCAGCAGTGCAGCGTATGCGCCAGTTCCCAGTCAAAGTTGCGCAGGTGTAACTCCTCTTCAGCCAGCCAGCGAGCCGCCTTAGCATTGCGCCCTATACCGACCGCGAACAGGAGGCGCTCCCCTTCTTGCAGAGTGGCCTGTACAATGATCGAGGGGTACTCATCACCAACTTCTTGTTGAACGAACATGGTAAAGGATGGCAACCGGTAGGCGCCGACAACTCCCAAACCTACATGTTGCTGACCACCAGAAATGACCGCGCCCATACCATCTGGTATAAGCGATACTTCAACGGGCGCGCCTGCATAATCAGGCGTGACTTTGAGGGTCATGGTGATGGGCAGCTCGCCATGTACGCATTCAACAATGCGCACAAGGCAATGACAGGAACCATCTTCACGGGTCCAGGTGTTGTTGTTCAACTCACGGAACTGCCACGCGCTCAGTGTTTCCACTGGCATGAAGTCCGTCAGAATCACTTCGCCCGTCTCGCTCGTGAAGCGAGTCTGCAATACATTGCTGCCGCGCAGATAGCGCTGCGTCCCACGAATATTTTGATCGCCTGGAGCGATTTGAAAGTATCCTCCGCGCTGCTCGTCGAGCAAGCGACAGAAGATGGCAGGGCTATCGAAATCCGGCAGGCAGCCCCAGTCAACTGAACCATCTGGAGCAATCAGCACCACCGAATGGCAATCCCCGATAGCGCCATATGCATTAATAGCTTGATAATTGCGAGTACAGGTGTTCATCCCATCCACATCCCTTGTAGTAGTGAAAATCGCGTGAATAATTTCTAAGGATTTTCTAATGTCCTTATATCAATGGTAAACGGAATACCGAACACAGTAGTAACAAGAATTTAGTCCAATTTTTTAATAGAATTGTCCGTTTCCAATACTAGCCCCCTACATGATAAAACAAAACTTTCTGGCTAGCTATTTCCAAAATCCTGCACTACTTTTCTCTCTATTCAGCATACACCCATGAAAAACCCCTTCTTGTGAATTTACTCATGGGTTTGGACGTAGTACAGGTAAAGGTGTATCACGCGAGAGAGTTTCAAGTCCATTAACTCTCTCGCTCTGGCACACATCGTAACTACCATGACAACCAGCCAGTCGCAATGCCGTGTCTGAAAGGAGTCGTTGGGTGCTCCGCAAAGATCGCGTGTTTGAGACCTTACGATCAATGTGTACGCAACGGCCAGCACAGAGTGGTGCATTACGTCGTTTTACCGGTTTCAGTGCCGAAGAAGTTGCTGAACTGGCGCAGGTGGATCGCACTAATGCCAGTCGAGATCTGAATATCCTGGTTCAGGAAGGGTTAATCGAACGCATCCCAGGTCGACCCGTTCTGTTTACTATCAGGGCGTCTTCTTTCTCAACGAGCAATCATGCAGAAAAGTCATCGAAGGCATATGCCTGGCATAGAGAAGCAGCATTACCGCTTCGTCCGGATTCGGCTACCAGCGTCAAAGAGCCAGGCAATCCGCCAGCAATAGCCGCATCTGTCCATACAGGCGCAATCGTCACCAGCTTTAACACCCTGGTCGGCAGCGACGAAGGGCTGAAAGTCGCTGTGCAACAGGCCAAAGCAGCTATGCTGTATCCGCCACGCGGTTTGCATACCCTGCTCTGCGGGCCAAGCGGCGTTGGCAAGACCACTCTGGCGCGCCTGATGCACACCTACGCGCTTGAACTGGATGCGCTGCCTCCCGACGCGCCATTTGTCAGCTTCAATTGCGCCGATTATGCCAACAACCCACAATTGCTCATGGCACACCTTTTTGGTGTCGCGCGCGGCGCATACACAGGCGCGGAACGCGACCGCGTGGGATTAGTCGAGCAGGCTCACCGGGGAATTCTCTTTCTCGATGAGGTGCATCGCTTGCCGCCTGAAGGCCAGGAGATGCTCTTTTACCTGATGGATCGCGAACGCTTTCGCCGCCTGGGCGATGTTCACGAGCGCCATGCTTCGCTGCTCCTGCTCGCGGCGACAACAGAAGACCCGGCTACGTCGCTGCTACCAACTTTTCGCAGGCGCATTCCTATGACCATCACCCTGCCAGGGTTGCAGGAACGCACGGTAACAGAGCGGTACGAGTTGCTGCGCGTATTTATTACCACCGAATGTTGCAGTATTGGCACCAATATTCACGTTGAAGCTCAGGTGTTGCAAGCGTTACTCTTGTATGATTGTCCGGGCAATGTCGGCCAGTTACGCACCGATATCCAGCTAACCTGCGCGCGCGCCTATTTAGAATATCGCACGCACAACCTGTCTGAATTGAATGTACATGTGGGCGTTTTACCCGACCATGTGCGAAGAGGCTTGTTGCGCACGGCTGAACTACACCGGCAACTTGCGCCAATCAAGCATTTGCTGGAAGCGCCGCATATTTTTACACCGACTGGCCTCAGCCTCGACAGCCTGCCAGAATCGGCCCACGATCTCTATAATACGATCAGCACCGACCTGAACCGCTTGCGCCGGGGCGGACTCCCTGATAGCGAGATCAATCGCTTGCTGCACATGGACATTCAGGACTATTTTCAGAGGTTCGCGCAGGAAGTCACCGCTAAACCCGCGGGTTCCGTCTCCATCCTGGTCGATGAGCATATGGCTGCGGCCAGCCGCGATATCGTCGCTTTCGCGGAAGAACAACTGGGACGAGTGTTGCCGGATAAATTAGCCCTGGTACTGGCGATGCACCTGACCAGCGCGCTTGAACATAGCGCGCTGGGCAGCCAGATGAGCGGTCTGGCGCTTCAGTCTGTGCGTCGAACCTATCCTGTTGAATATGAGATAGCGCGCGCGGCTCTGGCGCAACTACGCGCAACGCCTGGTATTGCCCTGCCCGAAAGCGAAACCGATGTGCTGGCAGTGCTCCTGGCCAACGCGGAAACCCTGCTAAGCGAGGCGCAATCAACAGTTGGTATTGTCGTGGCGGCGCATGGACGCGGCATAGCAGCCGGATTGGCGGAGCTGGCAAACACACTGGTAGGCGTGAACAGCGTGCGCTGGGTAGAATTGACGCTGGACGAATCGCCCGAAGAACTGCTAGGCAAGGTGATTCACTGGGTACAGGTGGCAGAACAAGGCAGCGGCGTACTCCTGCTTGTCGATTTCTCCTCGCTACTTTCACTTGGCGAGTTGATTTTCCGGGAGACAGGAATAGAGGTACATGCTTTGGCGAGCGTTTCTGCCCCGCTTCTGGTGGAAGCTGCGCGGAGAGCGCAACGCGCAACGCATTTGACGCTCAACCAACTGGCAGTCAGCCTGGCACATCCGCGCGCTGGCGATGAACACGCTAACGGAGATCTCTCTGGCGAAGTAGAGCGGAGCGTATTTCAGGAGCATTCCACCATAAATGGACATCAAGCACACGATTCCGCCGATTTCGTACAGGCAAAGCTTCTGCCGCGTGTAATCCTCTCTGTGTGTTTGACCGGTTTTGGCAGCGCGACCAAGATTGCTGAGTTGATCGAAGAGCACATGCCCGGACTGCGCCAGCAAGGGGTGGAGATCATCTGCATGGATATTAGCTTATCGAGCAAAACAGCCGGCGAAGTGCAGCGCCTGGTAGGCAACCGTCATGTCACGGCGGTAGTGGGAACTATCAACCCGCATCTCGATGGCTACCCTTTCATCGCCCTGACCGATTTCCTCTTCGGCGATGGTATTGCGCGGCTGCGTACCTTATTGGGCGCAACGCTGATCGACCCGGCGCTCCTCAATCCTTCAGCTACGCAGCCAGAAGGCGTCTTCAACACACCACCAGCCAGTAACGCGCTGACTTTCACGCGACGCGCTGACCTCATGCGCGAGATTTCCTTTACACTCTCGCAGCGGCTCATATTTCTTAATCCTGTGCGCGTCATGCCGCTCATCGAACGCATGATCGAGTTGATCGAAGTGGAGGTTGGCGAAACATTCGAAATTGAGGTGCTGGCCGGCCTGATCCTGCACCTGGCCTGCATCCTGGAACGCGGCACGCAGCCACGCAGCATGTTGGTAAGCGAGACCGTGCGCACCCAGGTTGAGCAACTTTTCGCGCGCGAACTGAGCATTTGCCGCCGCGCTTTGCACATTCTCAGCGGCCAGATCGCGCGTCCCATACCAGATGAAGAGGCGTATAATATCGTTGGCATCTTGCGCCAGGTAGATATATTTATTCTAGAGGGCAAATAGAAGGGAGTATGGAACTGTGCTATGTGTGTAGCACATATATTGGCATACATATTGCGACTTCTTTCGAGTATGCCCATAGAGTGTTGAAATTGATTTGCGGTTGGCGCATTACCCTCCCGCGAATACGTATCGATGCTCCTGGGGGGAGTTGCTATGTTACGTATGATCATTGTGTGCAGTTGGGGTATGTCAACCAGCCTGCTAGTTGACAGTATGCAAAGCGCAGCCGCTCAAATGCATATTTCATTGACTGTTGAGGCTCTCAGTGCGGGGGAGTTTGCAGCCAGGGTTGAAGAGTGCGATGTGGTGCTGATCGCCCCGCAGATTCGCCACCTGCGTAAGAGTATTGAAAAGCTGGCACAATCTGCAGGCAAACCTGTTGCATTGATCGAGCCGTTCCACTACGCAACCATGAATGGGAAAGCCGTACTGGAGCAGGCGCTTCACCTGCAAGCGAGCACAAGGGAAGGTACAGTGTAAAGCATGAGCGTGATGATTGAACGCAGTAGCGCCTGGGTCGAACGCTTTCTCGTTCCACCGCTCGGCGCAGTAGCGAGCAACATCTTTTTGCAGGCTATACGCGATGCATTCATTATTTTTACCTTGCCATTGATCCTGGCCGGCAGCCTGTTTCTTATCATCGCCAATCCGCCTATCAAGGCGCTGGCGGTGCTGATTGCACCTTACCAATCCGCAATCCTGGTCCCTTTTCAACTATCATTCGGCATGATGGCGCTCTTCCTGGCTTTCGGGGTTGCCTATAGCCTGGCGCAGTATCGACGCACCGAGCCGGTGCAACCGGCAGTGCTGGCCATGGTGCTGTTCCTGATCGCCACCATGCCTGTCAGTGACCTGACAAACTTGAAACTGGGGGATGTGTTACCATACTTCGGCGGCAACGGGCTGCTGGTGGGCATCATCATCGGTATTCTGACCACCGAGGTTGTGCGGCGTTTCCGTGGTTCGCGCTACATCATCCGGCTGCCTAAAAGTGTGCCGCCCAACGTCACGCGCGCCTTTGAAGCGCTGGTACCGGCCATCTTGCTGATAACGCTGGTATGGAGCATCGAATGGTTTGTCAGCGTACACACATTCTCAAATGCGGACGGCAAAATACAGCAGCTAACGCTACCAATTCTATTGATGAGAGCTTTCCAGCCACTGGTGCTGGTGCAGGATAGTTACCCGGCGGCGCTGCTGGAAATCGTCTTGATGATGTTACTCTGGTCGGTCGGCATACACGGCATGAACGTGGTAACTGCTATGGCCCTGCCATTCTGGTTGAGCACGCTCACAGTGAATGCGACGGCGCGCGGTCATGGCATCGTGACAGAACCGTTTTTCCATATCTTTGCCCATCTCGGTGGATCTGGCGCAACCTGGCCCCTGGTAATTTATATGCTGCGCTCTCGTTCCGCGCAGTTACGTACTGTCGGAAAGGTAGCGTTAGGTCCTGCGGTCTTTAATATAAATGAGCCGGTAACTTTTGGTGTGCCCATGGCGCTTAACCCGGTGATGATGATTCCGTTTGTACTGGTACCTGTTATCATCGTCACCATCAACTATATCGTCTTTGCCGTAGGCCTGGTGCATGTGCCGGTCGTATTGCAACCCTTTACCGTACCCGTCGGAGTCAGCGGTTTTGTAGCCAGCGGAGGTGATATTAGAGGAAGCCTCCTACAGTTCTTTGACCTGGCTGTCTCCGCCCTTATATATTATCCGTTCTTCAAAGCCTGGGAACGCATCCTCATTCAACGCGAGGAAGCCGCAGCCAGGCCAGAAGAGAGGTCTGAGCGTCTCCCGGCAGAGGTTCATTCGTAGGGTACATCTTTGCCAGTAGCATAAGAAAGGAGTGTGGTCTAGCGAGCAACAGTACAAGAGCTTGTTACGAGCAAGCAATCTTATTATCGATCTCCATTTTAGTCTTACGATGCACACTTTTCAACGAGGGGCTGACAGGAAACGCCCGGGAAAGGTGTTATGCAGGAGGACAAACAAACGATGAAACTATTTGGTCTACCAGGCAAAAAATTTGCCTCACTTGTTAGCATAGTCGTACTCGGCAGTATGCTGCTGGCGGCGTGCGGAAGCTCCAATACTGGCAGTTCCACCACCATCAACGGCAACGGCGGCAAAGGGTGCAAGAAGATCGGCGTGCTCCTACCAGAGACAGCCTCCTCTGCTCGCTGGGACAGCAAAGACAAGCCGCTGCTCACCGCCGATATTCAGGCCACACTACCCGGTGCCACAGTTGACTACCAGAATGCTGGTGGCGATGCAGGCACGCAGCAAACCCAGGCTGACGGCGCTCTGACAAAGGGCGACTGCATCCTGGTAGTGGCTGCCAGTGACAGTGTCAAGGCCGCTCGTATTGTGGCCAATGCCAAAGCTGACAACATCCCGGTCATCGCCTATGACCGCCTGATCCAGTCCAACGACCTGGCGTATTACGTCTCCTTCGACAATGTGATGGTTGGCGCGCTTCAGGGCCAGTACATCGCAGATAACTACAAGAACTTCGTGAAGTCAGGCGTCGGTAATGTAGCTATGATCAACGGCTCAAAGACGGACAACAACGCCATCCTCTTTGCCCAGGGTGCGCATTCGAAGCTCGATCCGCTGTTTTCCAGCGGCGCGCTCAAGAACGTCTACGAGCAGTACACTCCCAACTGGGACAACCCGACCGCGCAGACTGAAATGGAAGCCGCGCTGACCGCGAACGCGAACAAGATCCAGATCGCCTACGTCGCCAACGACGGTATGGCTGCTACGGTGATTGCCGCGCTCAAAGCGCAGAAGCTCAACGGCAAAGTGCTGGTCACGGGCCAGGACGCGACCGTTGCCGGTCTCCAGAATATCCTGCTGGGCGACCAGTCCATGACCGTCTTCAAGGACATCTCCCTTGAGGCTCAGGGTACCGCCAACGTCGTTGCTGCCATCAGCAATGGCACCAGTACGGCAAGTCTGACCAACGGGGCAACCACGAAGACCCAGAGCGGCGGGAACATCCCGTCCGTACTGGAGACACCGCAGTCCATCGACAAGACAAACGTCCAGAAAGTCGTTACCGCCGGATTCGTTACGATCACCGATCTTTGCGCTGGACTGCCGTCTGGCGCTGGCGGCGTCTGTCCATAACCTTGTGTTTCTTACCATGTGTAGTTTCACCTGGCGCTTAACAAAGCGCCAGGTGAAACTACATCTATCACTGTTTGTTACAAAATGATATACTTGCACTTAGGTTTCTCATCCATATTGTTTGTTATACTATTTTTAGATTGGAGGATCGAATGGCTGAAAATGGAACCCCTTCGGTCGACAACACTTCATCTCCGCAACCAGCAACTCCCCAGGGCGAACCACGTCTGCGTATGGTCGGCATCGGTAAATCCTTCGGAGCCGTGCGAGCACTTTCGGGCGTCGATTTCGAAGTCTACCCCGGCGAAGTTGTAGGCCTGGTCGGCGATAATGGCGCGGGCAAATCCACGCTTATTAAAACCATAAGCGGTGTTGGGCCTGCCGATGAGGGCGAGATTTTTGTAGAAGGCCAGCCCGTCAAAATTACCACGCCGCAGGCTGCCACCCGCCTGGGTATCCAGACAGTGTACCAGGACCTTGCCCTGTGCGATAACCTGGACGTTGTCTCCAACCTTTTTCTCGGACGCGAACAAATCTCACCGCTACGCACATTAAGCGAGAACGATATGGAGAGCCACGGGCTACGAGTGTTGCGAACGCTCGATGTGAAACTCCCCTCCGTTCGCGCCATTGTTTCGACGCTCTCCGGCGGACAACGACAATCTATTGCAGTCGCGAAATCTATCCTGCGCAACGCTTCGGTCGTATTGCTTGACGAACCAACAGCCGCGCTCGGTGTGGCCCAGACGCGCCAGGTTCTCCAACTCATTCGCCGCCTGCGCGAGCAAGGATTGGCAATCGTGGTCATCTCGCATAACCTGGCTGATGTATTTGAAGTCGTTGATCGTGTAATTGTCTTGCGACTGGGCAAGCGCGTTGGCACTTTTACGGTAAAAGATACGACACCAGAACAGATTGTGTCGGCCATCACAGGCGCGGAATTTGGTCAATTATTAGAGACTAATGGGAATGGAGGACACTAATAGATGAGTGAAATGATAGGACATACACCTGATCCCGGCTCCACTACCGTCGAGGAGCATACCCCTTCCGCCGTAGAAGTGCCTTCCTACAGGCAGCGTCAAAGCATCGGTCAACTGCTTCGCAATGACCTTGGTTTTATACCTGTGCTGATTACGCTCGTCCTCATTATGGTCTTTTTCCAGTTCGTTTCTAAAGGTATCTTTTTCAGTTCGGGCAACCTCACAAACCTCTTCCTGCAAACTGCCCAGATCGGCCTTCTCGGCGTAGGCATCATTCTGGTGCTGCTGCTGGGTGAAATCGATCTCTCGGTCGCAGCCGTCAGCACGCTTTGTGGCGTAATCCTGGGCGTGCTTTCAGAACGAGTTGGTGGTGGCCTACCGCCCTGGATATCCATCCCGGGCGCGCTCCTATCAGGCGCCCTGATTGGCTTCCTCAACGGCTATTTCATTGCAGTTCTGCGTATTCCTTCCTTCATCGTAACTCTAGCTACGTCGATTACCTATTCAGGCTTGCTCATCACCCTCCTGCAAGGACAGGCCACCCTTGAAATCCGGAATTCCTTCATCGACAACATCGCTGGTTCTCCTACCAGTTATTTAACAGATGCGTTAGGCATTGGTCTACCAACGGTAGTCGTATTACTCTATGTGCTTTACCGCGTCCTAAACTATCGCAGGCGTCAAACTATGGGCTTGAGGAATCCATCGCTGCCGTCATTTGTAGGAATACTCATCCTTACAGTCGTGCTAGTTGAGGGGGCAGTTGTTATTTTTGAAAGCAATAATGGCGTACCCTATTCGACTGCTATCCTCTTTGGAGCGATCCTGGTTTTCTGGATCATCCTGACAAAAACATCCTTCGGTCGACATATCTACGCCGTTGGAGGAAACAAAGAGGCTGCCCGGCGCGCCGGTATCAGCGTCGTTGGCATTCAACTGGCCGTCTTCACCCTCTGCTCGTTCATGGCGGCAGCGGGCGGCATCATCGAAGCTTCACGCAGCACCTCCGCATCCACCCAGGTTTCCAGCAACCTGTTATTGAATGCCATCGCGGCAGCCGTAATCGGTGGGGTCAGCCTCTTCGGCGGCAAAGGCTCGATCTGGTCGATTGTGCTGGGCTTTCTGATTATCGGCAGTCTGGCAAACGGCCTGGCACTGTTGAACCTGGGAGCTGACGTTGTGGCGATAGTCGAAGGTCTTGTCCTTCTGGTTGCTGTTACCGTCGATGCTCTGATCCGTAGAGCGCAAGCCCGCACCGGACGCTAACACGCTCCAGGATAGTATTCAATTCGGCACGGATGAATATTTTTCGTGCCATATACTGAGCGTAAGTAGTGGGACCAGTGCAAGCGCACGGATTTCACGTAACTCCTATTCTATGATGTGACGCCTTCATCGGCTCATTCGTATAGGGTAAAGGAATGACGCGAAATTCTCACGCTTGCACTGGTTTATACGTTTTTCGGGAGCATTATCAAATTCAGGAGCTGACTGTTGATTAAACGCCGCCCGGGTCGCTATGATGTGTGCGCGGGAGCGATAATTACATTCGGAACGCTGCTGCGCCTTATCTTTATTCTCCTGGGTTGGCCCGCCTCTTATAACGACGAAGGCACGCTGGGCCTCATGGCCCTGCACATCGCCTACAAAGGCGCGCACCCACTGCTCTACTACGGGCAGGATTACCTGGGCTCGCTGGAAGCGTATCC